>CAZUEI010000515.1:0-1501 GCA_964618985.1 uncultured Chloracidobacterium sp. | reverse complement strand
CAGTAGCAATGAGCGGCGGCGTTGATAGTTCGGCGGCAGCGGCATTATTAAAAGAGCAGGGCCACGAGCTGGTCGGCTTTACTATGCAGTTGTGGAACCAGCGACGTGGCATCAGCGTCGATGAGAACGGCGACCCGTTGCCGTCACGGTGCTGCTCGCTTGATGATGTTTATGACGCCCGGCGCGTTGCCGAGGGCTTGGGCTTTCCTTTTTATGTGCTCAATCTCGAACGCGAGTTTGAAGAGTCGGTCGTCGAACCCTTTGTTCAAAGCTACTTGAGCGGCGAAACGCCGATACCTTGCGTCGCGTGCAATTCACGGCTGAAATTTGCCTCGTTAGACAAAATGGCAATTTCTCTCGGTTGTGACAAGGTTGCAACGGGACACTATGCCCGAGTCGAATATGACGAAACAGCAAATCGGTACAGACTGTTTCGCGGCCGTAATCATTGGAAGGATCAGAGCTATTTCCTTTGGGAACTGACGCAGGACCAGCTTTCGCGCTCATATTTTCCGCTTGGCGAGATGCAGAAGGAAGAAGTTCGCGACATCGCACGCGAAGCAGATCTTTACGTCGCGGAAAAAAAGGAATCGCAGGAGATATGCTTTGTTCCGGACGGGAAATATTCGGAGTTTATTGACCGCTATCTTGGCCACGAAAACCGCTCGGATGAATTGCCGGTCAGCGGCGATATTGTAAACACCGCAGGTGAAACAGTTGGGACGCATACGGGCATTCACCGATACACTATTGGCCAGCGGCGAGGCCTTGGCATAGCAAATGAAAAGCCGCTCTATGTTATTCAGATCGAGAGAGCCAAAAACCAGATAATCGTCGGCGAGGATGACGAACTGGAATCGAGTGAATTCACCGCTAAAGGCGTCAATTGGGTTGCGTTCGACGAGCCCTCTGAGCCAGTCCGAGCCGAGGTAAAAATTCGTTACCGTCATGAACCTGCTAAGGCGACGATCCATCCTTTACCGGACGATCGAGCCCGCATTGTTTTTGACGAGCCGCAGCGTGCGATCACGCCCGGCCAGGCGACGATCTTCTATAATGGAGATGAGGTAGTCGGCGGCGGTTGGATAGTTAAGAATTGACGAGGAAATATTTATGCCAAAAGCAAAAAAGAGATTAAGTAAAAGTGCAAAAGCAGCACAAAAACTATTGAGTGATTCAAAAATGCTCGCGTCTGCCAAAGCTGCGTTGAACGCAGGGCAGGAATTCAAATCTTCGGTGGTGACGCCTCGGGCAAATACAACAGCGATCAAACCGCGTCCCGAAAAGAAAAAGGGATAGGCTTAGCCGGCTTTTAAGATATCCCGTATCTCAGTGAGCAAAGCTTCCTGCGGCGGAGGCGGCGTTTGGGCAGCTAGTTTAGTGAAATAACTCATTGCTGCCTTCGCGATAAGGAACATTACAAAAGCGACGATCACAAACGTGATTATGTCGCTTATCAATTGGCCGTAACGAATCAGCGGAGCGCCACCTTTAACGGCTG
>CAZUEI010000514.1:0-1510 GCA_964618985.1 uncultured Chloracidobacterium sp. | reverse complement strand
TGAAAGCTGCCGGAGAGCCTCCTCCATGAATTCTGTTTTCGCCAGCACTATCAGCTGAGAAAAACCGACTGAATGGCGAATGCAGAAACGGACAGCAGGCCGCAGCAGCAATTTGATGATCAGGGATGACGCGTTCTCAGAGGACATTTTCTGCAAACCACTTTAATGTGATGATAGCACATAACAAAGCCTTAAAGATTAGTAATTTGTTATTTCTCTAATTTAATTACCTTTTTTACGAGTATTTTTTAATAAAAATGTGCTTGCAGCACATAAATGCGACATCTGGCGATCATCGGGACATAACGAAGTTATGGTTCGGCGCTCGCGGGCGCCCGGACCGGACGGTAGTTGTAAACATTTAATCGAGGTGTCCTATGAAACATTGCCTTGCACGAGTACTGATGTCGGTAATTCCTTTTTATGCGGCGATCTTTTGCTGCATTGCACCGCAAAATGCCGCGGCTGAAAATTCACGGTATAACAGCAGGGGCGGCGTGCAGGTCGAGGGACACCTAGATGCAGATTATTGCGGTCATGTAGTTGTCCCCATTGCGCCGCCCTTGTGGTGCGCTCAACGGCAAGGCCCTCTTAGTTTCGTTCCCATTTATGTTGTCAGCTATGCTAAGAATAAACTAAAGATCGTCAAAATCATTACGACCGATGCAAACGGAGATTTTGCGCTTTCGCTTAAGCCCGGCATTTATGGTTTTCATGTAGACAATCTTAACAGCGGTTGGTTCCCTGGAGGCATGTCAACGCCCTTCGAAATTATCAACGGTTCGCCGGTTTCCATTCCGCCGTCCGATCCGCATTCCGGACCGGTGTATCTCCGGTTGTTGGCGGTGCGTATGGCTGACTTTGCATCTTGAGACGCAACGTTGCAGGCGGGCGTACACCGATGAATGAGCAATTAAAATTGAAAACTAGGGGAAAGTATATTTTTATACTTTCCCCATTTATTCTCATGATCGCTTTCTTTAATGTCGGCTGCGATCAGTTCGAGCGGAAGTTTCACGGCACGGTTACTGCGGCGGATACGAACGACGCGATCGTCGGAGCAAAAGTATTTTTGCACGTCTGCCGGGAGTCGCTCTCGGCCTATCCCGGTAGGGCAGGTGAAGAGATACGCGCAGTGACAGATGAAAACGGATATTTTGCCGGCCGCGCAACCGGCACGTTGTGCAGTTTAGAACTGAGCGCGAATGGATTTCATACGAGTCGATATTCCGAATACCAGTTTGACGAATCGGATGACCCGTATACGCTCTACCGCCTGGTCGCGCCGCGGCCTATTCCAATCGAAAAGCAAAGGATACGACTCGGCCGATGGGACGACAGCGGCAAAGAAACGATCCATCCGTGGAATTTCGAAATTACTTCCGGGCACCTACTGACTGTAGAGCCAAGCGCCGGCTCTTGGTTTTTCCAGTCAACCAATCCCAAAATCGGGACGCTCGTTGCCGCCCGCGGCAAGCTAAAATACCATGGACTCGATAAGAATCTCTTT
>CAZUEI010000513.1:0-1518 GCA_964618985.1 uncultured Chloracidobacterium sp. | reverse complement strand
TGAATGTGATGCCATTCCTTCAGAAAGTTTTCGGAAAACGCAGCAATAACAAGAAGTAGAAAAACCCCCAGGCTTGAGATCATCAATAAGTATTTGTTTTTGTTCATAACATCAATGACCCGGCCACGATGACGGCGACCAATAAAAATCCCAGTTAGGCCCGCGGAAATATGTGCCGATCACAGTCAGCACTACAAATCCGCACAAAAAACATGTAAACAGCGCAAGAGCACCGGCACGCGTTGAGTTATACCTTCGAACTGTCCAGATCGAGAACGCGGCATATATCGCCGTCAGAACCGTTCCCGGATTGACAAAAGTGATGACAAGCTGCGGTATGTCCGGGAACCATTCGCGCAGCCAGCCAAAACGTATCGCGAAAGCTTCAACAGCAATGGCCGACACAAAGCCTACCGCAACCGACCATTTGACGAGACGCCAACCGCCCGGCCCGCCGAACCATTCACCGGTGCCTTCTTTTTCGCGGTCGAGGAACGGTATCAGCCCGAGGCCGATCACGCACAACGCCGGAATCCCGATGCCGCCCATAAATGCCGAGAACGAAACGATCTCCTGCAAGCCGAGGAAATACCACGGTGCCTTGGCAGGGTTCTCAGGAACTAGCGGATTTGCCAATTCCTTTAAAGGAGCGTCCGAAATAAACGCCAGGCCGACACAGATCAGCGTGGTCAGCATCAGTACGCCAAGCTCTGCGTAGAAAAGGTGAGGCATCGACGGCACGGTATGTTCGGGGCCGCTTCCGACTGCCGAAGTCTTGCCTTTAACAACAGCAGCAAGTTGATAGGTCTTTGTTGGAACATCGGTGAAGACAGGAAAGAATTCTTTCGCTTCCTCAGTAACGCGTTCGTCGGCATCAGCCGGTTTTGCCAACCCGCCGTCCTTGCGTATCCGCCAGAAATGAACCGCCATCAGCGCGGCTAGCACTAATGGCAGAAGCATTACATGCAGTAAATAAAACCGGATCAATGCCTCTTCACCAACCTTGTCGGAACCGAGCAGTATTTCCCGCTGAAGGCCGCCGATGTCAAAAAACTCTGTGATGCCCATCGCGTCCGTTATCTCGCGCGGGCTTTGAGCGATGTTGGCTCCAATTGTGATCGCCCAATAGGCAAGTTGGTCCCACGGCAAAAGATAGCCGGTGAATGATAATCCGAGCGTCGTCACAAGCAATCCCCAACCGATGAACCAGTTGAACTCGCGCGGCTTGCGATACGCGGCTGTGTAAAACGCGCGAGCCATGTGCAGTATCACCGCGACGACCATCACGTTTGCGGCCCAGCGGTGAATGTTTCGCATAAAGCGACCTGTCGGCACGATAAAGTGGATGTCCTTGATCGATTGATAAGCGACGTCCGTGTATGGTTTGTAATAGAACATCAAAAGCACTCCGGTGATCAGCGTGATAAGAAACGCGGCGGTCGTCATAATGCCGAGGCCCATCGTCGTTGACCAGCGAAGCGACCATAGATGCGTGCGAACAGAATGAAGGTGCAGAAA
>CAZUEI010000512.1:0-1521 GCA_964618985.1 uncultured Chloracidobacterium sp. | reverse complement strand
TGTTTTTCGACTTCGATTAATTTCGACGCGAAAACAGGGCGTTTTTTTGATTTCAAATTTGAAATTTGAAATTTTAGATTTTCGATTTAGATTATGATTTTGAGATTGCCGGAAATATTTGTGGATAAAGCAGTTATCGCCCTGCTATTGCTGTCGTTTTTGTCCGCGTGTCGCAGTACGGCGAATGTGAATTCGGGCACGAACGCTGAACCGATCCGGCCGATGCGTATCGTAACGGACGATCTCGAGCGAAAAGTCACAATTCCGGTAAAGGTCACTCGCGTCGTCTCACTCGCTCCAAACCTGACCGAAAGCATATTCGCCGTAGGTGCAGGGGACCGTCTCGTCGGCGTAACAACATTTTGCAATTACCCCGAACAAGCCAAAGAAATTGCCAAGATCGGCGACACGATGACACCGAATATGGAGTCGATCATTGCGCTCAAGCCGGATGTTGTCTTTGTTTCGACCGCATCTCAGATTGAGAATTTTACAAAAACGCTTGATGCGAATGGAATTGCGGTTTATGTCTCAAATCCGGTATCGCTCTTGGATGTATTCAAAAACCTGAAACAGCTTGGGGAACTGTTCGGAACGAGTGAGAACGCTGATCGCCTTGTGAATGATCTACAAAAGCGAACTGCGTCGGTTGAGTCGGCGGTCAAGGGTGACGAGCCTACTCGCGTTTTTGTACAGATATCCCAGGAGCCGCTTTTCACCATCGGGAAGCAGTCGTTCCTGACGACTTTGCTAGATATTGCTCTTGCTAAATCCGTCACAGCAGATGTCGAGACTACATATCCAAAATTAAGCAAAGAAACGGCCTTGATCCTGAAACCAGAGGCAATCATTCTCTCGGAAAGCCATGATAACAAGGAACCAAACGACGTTTTTAGGTCATCGCCCGCGGTCAAAAACGGGCGGATCTATAAGGTCAATGCGGATCTGCTGTCGCGGCCGGGGCCGAGATTGGTTGATGCCTTGGAGCAGATCGCGAAACAGTTGCATCCAGAGAAGTTCAAATAGTGGAAAGCGAAAAACGGTAGATTGAAGAAAGCTATTACATTAGGGGCATTGTTGTTATTTGTGCTGACCGTGGTTTTGATCGGGGCGGCGATGCTCGGTGCGGAGCGTCTGACTCTTTTTGATCTTTCTGAGCAACAGCAATCGATACTTTTTGATATTCGCTTACCTCGAATTTTGTTGGGAGCTTGCGTCGGGGCGAGTCTAGCCGTTGCGGGTGCGGGGTTGCAGTCGCTGCTGAGGAATCCGCTTGCTGAGCCCTATTTGTTGGGCGTTTCGAATGGTGCGGCGTTAGGGACGATGGTCGCATTTGTCTTTTTTCAGAGCTTGGAGATCACGCGCCCGGTTTTGGCTTTTGCGGGAGCGGGCTTAGCGACAATTGCTGTTTATCGGATGGCGAAGGGCCGCACTGGCATGAACGTCGAGCGGCTCGTGCTGTCGGGAGTGATCGTGACGACCTTTTTGTCATCGATAATTGTTATGCTGACGACCCTGCTC
>CAZUEI010000511.1:0-1526 GCA_964618985.1 uncultured Chloracidobacterium sp. | reverse complement strand
AACCAAAAGCCGACTATGACGTTGCAATAATTGGCATCGGCCCCGGCGGAGCATCTGCCGCCGCAACTGCAAGCGACGCAGACCTGCGTTACCTGGGAATCGAACAAGGCAGCATCCTCTCTACGATCGTCCGCTATCCAAAAGGCAAATATATTTTCTTCAAGCCGGACACGAACGACTGGAACGGAGGCATTTCCGTTGCCGGGCTTGGCCTGGCAAAAGCAAAATACGCAGTCGATTCCGGCGGCGATGACGACGCGATCCTGGAGCAGCTCGGTCATGATGTCGGCGAGCTTGTGCACGCCGAGGCTCCGGCGTTGCATGGTCAGTTGATCACGCGCATTCCAAAGGCGCTCCAGGCAGAACTTTCAGATCTTCTTATGGAAAAGATAGAAAAGGAACTTAAAAAGCGAATCGTCGGTTTTTTGCGTTCAAAGGGAGATGGAAATTGGCCGAGCCTCTACCAAACGCAGTTTCTTCCTAACAGGCAAGAACTTATTGCCTCGTTTAAGTCCGAAATTTCCGATCAGTTTCAGACAAAGATTCCCGGCGACCAACGCGAGAACATTTTGCGCATTTGGCTTGGAAATCTTGCCGACCGAGGCGTGACAATAAATGAGAACGAACTATGCAAGTCAGTCGAGAAAGCTCAAGACGGCGACTATTTTGTTATCAAAACAGAGCCTAAGGAAAAACCGCCGCAAACTTACACGGCTCGCCGCGTCGTTCTCGGTATCGGCCTGATGGGTGCGCCAAATAAACTTCGGCTGCCCAACGAAGACCTAAAGATCGCGATGGACGGCAAAGAAGTTCCCAAAGTTCTATACGGCCTCAGCGAACCAATGGATTTTCGCGGGAAAAACCTCGTCGTAGTCGGCGGAGGAAATGTCGCGGTCGAGGCTGCGGTCGATCTGATCGCGGTGCGCGACGGAGCAGCGATCACTCCGAGAAAACCTGAGGACATGAACAGAGTAACAGTATTGGTTCGCGATTTTTTGGCGCCAACCGTGAAATTCGGTAACAAGTTTCAGATCTATAGCTGCGCCGAGAATGGCCTTCTCGATCTGCGTTTCGGAGTAGGCATAAAAGAAATGCGCGAACGCGAAGTGGTGCTCGAGGATGTCAAGACCAAGCAGGAACTGGAAACTGTACCCAACGATTATGTCTTTGCGCTGATCGGCGGCGAGAGGCCGAACCGTTTTTTAGAATCGATAGGCATTACGATCAAGTAATAATGAAAAAAGATAACATCATGTCCGCCATACTAGGGTTGATCGTCGGCCTGGTCATAGGTTTCATAGGTGCAAACAGCATCAACAAATCCGCGTATGAAAAACAGCCGACAACATTTGCTTCGACGAATGAGTCAAATAGTAATCCGGCTCTTCCGAAAGATCATCCGCCGATCGGCACGAATTCAGGTGAACAGAGCGGGCCTCGTCCCGAGGTTGTCGCTGCCATAGAAAAAGCTAGATCGCAGCCGCAGAATTACGAGGCCCAGATGACCGCCGCCGATCTTTATTACC
>CAZUEI010000510.1:0-1554 GCA_964618985.1 uncultured Chloracidobacterium sp. | reverse complement strand
CGATTTTCTAATGCAAATCACGATGCCCGACGGACGCACGCCGACCATCGGGGATGACGACGGCGGCCGCATGCTGCCATTTTCCAGTGCCGAGCCGGATGATTTTCGCGGCTCTCTAGCGCTCGGAGCATCTTATTTTGATCGGGGCGATTACAAATATGTTGCCGGCAGCGTGAGTGAAGAAATTTTTTGGCTGCTGGGGCCGAACGGATTAAAAAACTACAAAGCGATAAATGAAACCGAACCGCAAGAGACGTCAAAGGATTTTGCCGACGGTGGTTACTACGTAATGCGCGATGGTTTTGACGATACCGACAATTTTCTGATCGTCGATTGCGGAGAGGTTGGAGCTATTTCGGGCGGCCATGGCCACGCAGACGCACTCGCCATCGAGATGGCAGTTCACGGCAAAACTCTGCTCGTAGATTCGGGCACCTACACGTATCACGAATCGCGCGAGTTGCGCGATTATTTCCGTTCGAGCACGGCACACAATACTTTGGCCGTTGACGGACGCTCGTCGTCCGAACCTGGCAATGCATTTGGCTGGACGACGCGAGCTGAAGCCGTAAGAAAAACCTGGATCGCCGAAGATCGATTCGATTTTTTTGAAGGCTCGCATAACGGCTATCAGCGACTGTCTGAGCCTGCAACTCATACTCGAAGCATCCTGTATTTGAAAGGCGATTATTGGATAATGAGGGATCTGGTCGAAACGGCCGGCAAGCACGAGTTTTCTCTGCACTTTCATTTTGATCGCGAGCTAAAACCTGAGATCAGAGAAAATGGCAGATGGGTCGGCGACGAAAATCATCGGCTTTTTGCTTTTGTCGATAACGGTGCGTGGCAGCAAAAGGAAAGCTGGATCTCGAACAATCACGCGAACAAGGTCAACGCGCCATTTATGCGATTTTTGTCGAGCGGGCAGGGAACACAGGAGTTTTTTACTTTTATTTTGCCAACCACCGACGGCATCGCCCCGCCGGAAGTGACGGAAGTTCCAACTCAAAAGGGACGCGCTTTTGTAATTAAATATAACGGCTACACCGATGTTTTCGTTTTTAACGACGACCGCGGCGATCTCGTTGAAACAGGCTTGTTCGATTCCAATTTTCGATATTCGTGGGCGCGATTGAGCGAGGGAGAAACCTTGCCCGACGAATTTGTTTTGATCGACGGCAACAGGCTCAGGATTCGCGAAAATGACATTTTTGACGAAGAGAATGTTGGGCAAACATCGGCACGACGGTTCGGCCAGGAACTCTATGTCAAAACAGATAAAGGACGCCGCTCGGTTGCGCTTGATAGAACAGTACAGAGCAAATCACCTCGAGAGATAGAACGCCGACAACGTGACCGAAGACACTCATCAACTGACCGTCGCCGGCCTACTTCGGATCGCCGAGGGCCAGCCTCTAAGTGAAGAAAAGAGTTTTACAACTTATCGGCAGCTTTCATCAGGGTGGTTCTGAACGTCAGGCGGTGTCGCTGACTCGGCTTTTGAAAGACGAAGGCTCGTTCGAAGTGTTTGCAGCAACGCTTAATAATGAGGGC
>CAZUEI010000509.1:0-1555 GCA_964618985.1 uncultured Chloracidobacterium sp. | reverse complement strand
GGGCGACCTTACGAAGAGCCGAATTAGGCTTTTTCGGGGTCGAGGTGTAAACACGTGTGCATACGCCGCGTTTCTGCGGATTGGCCTGCAAAGCAGGGCTCGCCGTCTTGTATTTAACGGCCTGACGCCCTTTGCGAACTAATTGATTGATCGTCGGCATTCTTTATCTAAATCCTCTATTTAAAAGACAAAAGTAAACTCTTACCTGACTCTTGCCGAATAAATCCGGCAGTTAGCTCAAGCAGCTCTCGCTGAATGAATTACTAAAATAATTATCTAACTCTCAAGAATTGAGACTTTGCTGTAGCGTGGCATAAAAGAAAAGATCAGATTCGCCCGCGGCCTGTGATGGACGCATTTTACGCAACAATTCCTGTTTCAACTCTCAAATATCCGCCTCGCGGCTGCTTAGCAAACCGCTCAGCACAACAGACTGCAAAAGTCCGAAACTATGGATTATCTGAATTTCCCCTATTATTGTCAAGCCGGGCGTTGCATAATTGCCAATTTTTTTTGTAAACTTGCGTCTTTCCCAAAAAAGGGGCATATCACGCTCACTATTAATATATAAGTAATACTACAATGACCGATCTCGTAACATATCTATCAAAATTCACCGAAGCCGAATGGCTCGCGGCCGTCGAAGAGATGCTGCCGTGCATTCACGAAGTTGACCAGGAAGCCGTTCAGATCTGGTTCCGGTTCTACCCGATCGACCTTGTCCGGCACATCGAAAATGCCGAGGATCGCGAAGAAACGCTCCGAGGCTTTGCATTAAAAGGCGATCTCGATCTAAAAAACCAGATCGACACGTCGCATCATTTTCTGTATGGACATCGATATTGGAGCAAGGTCAAAAGCAAGATCGAAAAAGAGTTCGACGAATTCAAAGACGGAGAACCTGAACTTGCAGAGATAATAAAAAGCGTTGCAATGAGCGTATCAAGTAAGCTCAACATCGAACGCTCGATGGTCAACGCAATTTCCGCCGTCGGCCTTGCAACATTGAATCAGGTCGGGATCGAAGCGTTCAAAGCCGCATCCGGCGAGATCGAACAGCCAAAAAAGAAATCACCCGAAGCCGTGATCGCCGACCGCCAAAAGGACGATTCGCAAGGCATTCTCGGATTTCTCAAGACCATCGACAAAAAGTTTTCTGTCTCCTTTGCCGGTATCAATTCCGCCGGAAAGTTCCCTGTCCTCAGTGCCGAAGAGATCGCTTCTGCATCGCAAAAAGACCGTTCCAAGCCGTGGCAGGAACAGGACGAACGCTGCTGGGAAGGCCCTGTTCCGATCGAATGCACGTCCGCGTCATGCGGTACTTGCTGGGTCGGCGTTATCGGCGGCCGCGAGAAACTTTCCGAAGTCGCCCCACGCGAACGCCGTGCAATGAAGGTCTTCGGCTACAACCAGCCCGACGACGAAAAGCCATATTTAAGGCTCGCCTGTCAGGCAGAAGCCAGCGGCAACGTGACTATCGTCATTCCGCCCTGGAACGCCGTCTTTGGCAAGAAGGTCCGCGGCAACGTCGAGGAACTCGAACTCGAACCGGCGA
>CAZUEI010000508.1:0-1555 GCA_964618985.1 uncultured Chloracidobacterium sp. | reverse complement strand
GCGTTCCGAGTCGCGTGCGGCCCAGTAACCAGCCTTGCCTCGATTTGTCGTGTCTTTGTCAGCGTAACGGGCAAGGTGCTCAATAAACATCTCCGACGAGATGGCAAAATTCTTATTTTCATGCTGAAACCACGCCGCCTCGAATTGCGCCTGCGCAACTTCGACAGCGTTTGGAAACGCGGCAACGGCGGTGTTCAGAAAATAGCCTTCGTCAGTGCGATTTTTAAGATCCCGCGCCGAAAGACCTGCTTCGATAAATGTTTTCGCGACAAGCACTCCGTTAGGAAACTTTTGCCTCATCTCATCAGCAGCAGCACGAGCCTGCGGCCACATCTTGGCTCTCGCGTAGCCGAGGACAAGTTGTCGATAGCCTTCTTCACGCTCTTTTATGTCGGACAATAATGTGAATACATTTTGTGCATCCTGCATTTTGCCGGAATTTGCGAGAGCGGTCATATGTCGAAGCCTTGTTTGCGGCGTCATTGAAGCTGGAAAACTTGTCGCAAGATCGTTGTAAGCCGTCGCGGCGTCAGCGTAACTCTTCGCGCTAAAAAGCTTGTCCGCACGGACAAGCTGTTCTTCCCGGTGTTCTGGAGTAAGCGCCTGTCCGAGCGATGTCAATTTTGCCTCGGCTTCTTTTGCGGCAGCGGATGCGGCCGTAAAGAAATATGTCTTTCGGTAATACTTGATCGCTTCCGTCTGTGAGGCTTGTGCTTCGTATGCTTTTGCGGTTAACAGCAATGCGTCGGTGTCATTTTTTTCCCTCAACTCGACCAGAAACGCCGGAACCTCAACGGCGCGGCCTGATTGTATCGCAGAATATGCCCATGCCAGTTTTGCATCGCGAAGTCGAACCGAATCGGGAAAATCCTTTATCAGCTTATCGAAACTCTTGAGAGCTTCGGCATGATTTCCAGCTTTTTGCAGGGCTTGTCCGCGTAGCCATAAAGCATGATCGGCAACTTTGGTTTTCTTTTGAAAAACGTCGGTGTTTAAAATAGCGGCCGCGCCTATAAAGTCATTATTTGCAAAACGGATCTGGGCATGGACAAGCTTTGCCAGCGCACCCGTTCTCTTACCCGCGAACCGCGATTCCAAACCGGTGACGAATTCCTCCGGCGGCAGTTTGCCGTCGCGTGTCATTTCTCGCAGGCTTTGCAAAGCCTGTTCCTCGGTTTGCTGGGCCGAACAGCCAACTGTAAACAAAACGGATAATAAAAGAAACGAAATTCCAAGGCGGGCGACGTTCTGGAGCATAGGAAATAGGATCATGTCAGTTTTGATGCGAAAGGAGAATATTGCTTTGCACAGGGCTAAGTGGTTTTCAATCAATTAAAACAGTAATATCATAGCAAACAAGCTAAATGGTTTTAACTGAATTCTAATGAAGAATGTCTGGCGGGTAATTGCGATTGTTTTGTTCTGTACGGCGAGTGTGTTTTCGCAAGCCGTCAAGCCGACTCCGCCGGATGATAATGATGTTGTCAAGATCTCAACAAACCTGATACAGATCGACGTTTCCGTTACGGACGCCAAAGGTAAAGTTATCACCGAC
>CAZUEI010000507.1:0-1560 GCA_964618985.1 uncultured Chloracidobacterium sp. | reverse complement strand
CTCGCGGCGGGATAATTTTTGATTTCTTCACGCCGGTCAATAAACTTGACGAGGCGCTGTGGCTCGACTGGGAAACGCGCGACCAGATTATCGACAATCTTTTTGCACTGAAGCGTAAACATCCCGGCGTGATAAATATGCTCGACTCGACACTCGATCTGATGCGGTCGAAAAATTCCCGCAGCGTTACCGACAATTGTCTATTTAAGGAAAAGGCATTCACGCTCGGCGCCGACGGCAAACCGAAGGGCAAATGTATGATGGGCGACAACGCCGACTGCGACCGCTGCGGCTGCGTCGTGCCTTATTACATGGCCACGATGAATTCGCCCCGATTGGTGGCAAAAGAGGCGTTGAAAAGAACCTTTGGACGAAATTAGAATTTCCGGCTCCTGCCTTCGATTTGCAATCCGATGAATTCCCTTGTCTTAACAAACATGCTCCATCGCCCAGCCAGGACCGCGGTGAGCATCATCGGCATCGGCGTTGGTATTCTGTTGATCGTTTTTACGATCGGCCTGACGAACGGCACAATGCGCGAACGCGCGGCGCGCGAATCGAACGTCGGCGCCGAGATCATGTTTAGAGCATCGGGAAGTATGGGGCTGAGCGGCTCGGATGCCTTGCGGCTCCCGGTTTCGATGGCCGCTGAGATCGAAAAGGTAGATGGCGTCTCAGCAGTAGTCGCGGTCGCTCAGAACAGCGTCGCAGCGACCGACGCGACCACAGGCAGCCGGCTTATTGATGGCGTTCCATACGATCAGTACGCTGCAATTGCCGGCCTCCAGATCGTGCAGGGCAGAAAGTTTACGGATGGCCGCGACGAGATAATGACCGACACGGCATGGCTTGAAAGACGCAAGGCAAAGATAGGTGATAAATTCAATCTATATGAGCGAGACTTTGAGATCGTCGGCACGTATGAACCAAGCGCCGGTGCGCGGATCAAAATTCCACTTGCGACGATGCAGTCACAGCTTGGAGCGGACGGCAAAGCGTCGGCGTTTCTCGTAAAGATCAAGGATGGCTTTACCATCGCTGCTGTCGGCGACAACCTTAACGCAAAATTCCCCGATAATCAGATAATCCTAACCAGCGAACTCGAAGAACTATACATGCAGGGCATACCGGCTTTGAATGTTTTTCTCGATGTAGTAGTTGGTGTTGCCGGCGTCATCAGTGCCCTGATAATTTTGCTGACGATGTACACGACCGTAACCGAGCGCACTCGTCAGATCGGCGTGTTGAAATCGCTCGGAATGTCGAATACGCAGATCGCGCTGACAATCGTAAAAGAGGCTCTGCTTATAAGTCTCGGAGGCGTTGTCTTTGGCGTACTGGCGACGGTTGTTCTAAAGATCTTGCTTGCAAAATGGACGACACTGACAGTCGCTATCGAACCCCAGCTCGTTTTTACGATCTTGATAGTAGGTTTGCTCAGCGGGGCAATCGGCGCTCTTTACCCCGGTTTGCGAGCCGCGAGGCTCGATGCAGTCGAAGCGCTAAATTATGACTGAGCTATTGTTTTGCGATGGCCTGAATTCCTGTCAATGACGTTTC
>CAZUEI010000506.1:0-1588 GCA_964618985.1 uncultured Chloracidobacterium sp. | reverse complement strand
GGGATCTCTTCGACCGTCGGCTGATCGGTCTTTGGTATTTTGATGATCCGCTCAAGAGTTGGGTCGCCATTGATGATCCGCTTGAAAAGATCTGCAAACACGCGCTCGATCTCGCCGTCGATCAGATAATCGACGTTGAATTCATCGAGCCTGCCCGCCTTTTCGAGCTGCCATGAACCCGGCCCTCCGATCACGATCTTAGGCTTGTATTTTTTTAGAACGGGGTGCTCGACGATCTTGAGAAACTCCGAGGCGTTGAAGGGCATCAGGTTCTCGCCCGCCAGCTTTGCATAGACATCGGTCGCGTAAGATATTCCGAGCGGATTATGGGCGTGGATGCCGACGACCTTTGTCTCAGGGCCGACAAATTTCTCGAGGTATTCGTGGTAACAGGTCACGACGTCCGATTCGTCGTATTCGCGAAGAAGCAGCGCCTCGACTACACGGATGCCGTTAGGAACATACTTGGCGCGGCCATCGGGCCACGATTCGCATTTCATGGCGTCGGGATGGATGAATTTCTTGCCGTATTTTGACGGAATACCGGCAGAAACCATCTGCTGCCAAACGCTGTGTTTCCATTCACTGGCTTCGCTTGCCGAGGCCGTCAAAACTATAAGCGGCGAGCCCATGTCTTCACCTCCGGTTTGAGTATGTATTGATCGGAATTACTTTCGTCAAATATTTTAATACTTCGCGGACAAATTGCAAGATGCACTAGCCTACACGCAAGTAAAGCCGGTAGGTTCAACCTTGAGTGTACCGCCCTTACTAACGTGCGGGCTTGCGCAACACTGATTTGTGATAAAATTGACTTACGGCATAAAGATGGCAGTCGGCATAATCATTCACATCACGGTCGGCACCGAAAAGCGAACCGAATTTTTTTCGCAGGAGCGGATCCGGATCGGTTCTCATGAAAGCGCCGATCTGCAGATACACACTCCGCACGCGAACGGCGGCGGTGTGTGGTTCGATCTGGAAAATGCAGACGGCAGCTACCGGATCACCGACTTTGACGCCGCTCTCGACCTCAAGATCAACGATAAGCCAATCCGCCGCTTTATCGCGATCGCCGATGGCGATGTTATAAACGTCGATAATTCGGACATTTCGTTTGCGTTCTTTTCGCTCGCGACCAAATCTTCGCTGATAACGACCAACCGCGAACAGCCGCACATATCGCGCTTCATTTCGGATGCCGCGCTTGAGTCGGCCGCCTCGGCCCAGCGCGATGACGCCAAAGCTTTCCTGCGCGAATTCGTCCGCGAATTATCAAGAGAAATATCGTGGGCAACGAAATTGATCGCGCTCGTACTGACCGTTGCGTTTATCACCGGCGTTTTGTATATCGGCTACGCCGTTAGCAACGAGCTGCGCGAAAGCCGCAAGCAATCCGAGTTGCAGAGCGAAGTGATCAAACAGCTTGAGGCGAAGCTTGACGAGACAAGCGGCCAACTTGGCGAACTGGACAAGTCCAACAAAGACCTGATGAAGACCGTCTCGCTCGCACCCAACCTGCGTGTCGAGTATGGCGGCGGTGTTTGCCTGATCGTGGGAGTTTACGACCTGGTGGAAAAGAAATCGG
>CAZUEI010000505.1:0-1601 GCA_964618985.1 uncultured Chloracidobacterium sp. | reverse complement strand
CCCAATGCAAGAGAGCTCTCGTTTTGCAATGCCTCCACCAGTCTGTGATCGTCCGGCGAGATGCCGAGACGCACTTTGCGGCCCGCCATTTCGCCAAATGATGCCGTGTTCTCAAATCGCTCGCCCTTGTTCTCAAGCCAGATCAGAGCGGAAAAACCGTATTGATGAGCAATGAATTTCAGTATCGACGACGTTGCCTGAGCATAATCTGTCTTGAGTATCGAGCCAAAGAACGAGCGCCACGCCAAAGCTCCCGCAGTTTTCTCTTGATGCTTTTTAGGTTGCGGCTCGTCTATTTCCGGCTGTCGATCGATCTCGAGGACTGTATCTTCAGCAACATCTGTGGTCTCTTCGACTGGCTTAACTGTCGTTACGGTTTCGCTCTCATCCCGCTTCTCGGTTTGTAATTCATTGAGGAGGGCCTCTACCTTTTCGGCAGTTTTGGTCAGTGCGTCCGATGAACCGGTCAATAAAATATTTTCAAAAAACTCCGCCGGCGAATACGAGCTCCAATCGCCTTTTATCGCTCGCTCAGTCGCCTTTCGATAATTCTCGGCCTTTAGGAAAGTTCGGCCGACTATCGCGACAAATCGCTTTTCAGCCGTTCCGCCCGCTATCGCGCGGCAATCAAGACCGGCATGACATTCAAACCCGATCATCTTGCCTGCTTCAGTGGCTTTTTCGAGTGCCTTTCCGCAAAATTGAGAGCATTCAGGCGAAAATTTGTTCCCCGGATTCAACTTTCGGCAGATCGAATTGTTGTTTGACACCGCGGCCTGATGCGCGCCCTCATCAACGATCGCTATCGCCAGGCCGCTTTCCTCGGCAAGCCTGCCGAGTGTTCCGCCGCTAATAATGTTCGAGAATTCGCTCATTCTAAAAACAAAAGATCCGATCGATCCGCCAATGCTTTACACGAGGCATACGGATCGAGTAACAATTCATTCACCTCGCAAAAACGTCTAATACGCCCCCAATTTCACTAAAAACCCGTGATAAATAAGCAGGTATTTACTGATTATTGCACAGCTCAGGCACGAATTCGGGTCATCGTAGTTACTTAAACAAAAAATGAGAGACTGCCCGTAAAAGGCCAGCCTCTTTTTTGCTCTCGGTGACGGAAAACCAACGAAAAGACGCGCTTATGACTGGACGCTGGCAGTTTTGACCGTCGTTTTCTATCGCCAACGGCGACAAACTTATAAAGCCTATGGTGCTTATGACTGGAACGCAGGCAGTTTTGGCCCCGTTTTCTGTCGCCAACGGCGACGAACTTATAAAGCCTATGGTGCAGGCGAAGCCGAAACCATAGGATCAGATGGAAAAATCATCCGCTCCCTGAAGGGAAGCAACATCTTAACATCGCACAATTGTTCGTCGCCTACAGCGACGGAAATCTGACGGATCTGCCTGCCCAGGGTTCCGTTCGCTTCTCTCACAGCACCCTGGGCTATATACGTTTGTCACCGTGGGTGACCCGAACCAAAGGTTGTCGTGCCGCCGTCGGTCCAATTACCCGAGACTTCGCCCATGAGCAGGGCAATGAAATCCTCGCCGGTGATGTTGGCGGTGACCGAAGGGTAAGATCTGTTGGCGGGAAT
>CAZUEI010000504.1:0-1605 GCA_964618985.1 uncultured Chloracidobacterium sp. | reverse complement strand
TCTTTCGGCCTGTGCCGTCAATATTCATTGAATAAACTTCATAATCGTCGGCCTTTGAATCTTCAGGGGTATTGAACGCGATCTTGTATTTCCCGGCCTGTCCGGTGATAGACACGACAAAAAGGAGCATACATAAAAGGGCAGTTATCTTATTCATATGGCAATTAGCAACGTGCTATCATATCAAAATTATGCTGACAAAAGAGACACTCGATTTTCTCAAAAAACTTAGCAAAAACAACAACCGTGAATGGTTTCAGGCCAATAAGAAAGCGTTTGACGCCGCGCAGGATAACATGACCGCGTTCGCAGGCTATCTGATCGGCGAGATCGGAAAATTCGACAACGCCATTGCATCGATCGATCCGAAATCGTGCGTGTTTCGCATATATCGCGATGTTCGATTTTCAAAGGACAAAAGCCCTTACAAAACAAATCTCGGAGCCTATATCAGTCCCGGCGGCCGCAAATCGATGCAGCCCGGTTATTATTTTCATCTCGAACCGGGCCAGAGTTTTGTCGCCGGCGGCAAGCATATTCCCGACGGCGCCGAAACTCTGAAGATCCGTAATGCGATAGCAAAAAATACTTCGGAATTTTTAAAGATCGTCGAGAAAAAGAGTTTTCTCGATACGTTCGGCGAACTTCGTGGCGATGCCCTGAAATCTGCTCCCAAGGGCTTCGACCCAGACCACAAAGCCATTGAATACTTGAAGCTAAAGGAGTTCATGGCGTGGACCGAATTCAAAAGCGACAAGGTGCTGACAAACGCCGCCTTTCCTAAAAACCTCGTCAAAACGATGAAGGAAATGTATCCACTCATCTCATTTCTGCGCAAAGCGCTTGGTTAATGACAGCGTGAATGTGACCGCGTCAGCAATTCGACCAACCCGTTATTCAACTGCGAAGCGTCAGTCACAACTACCATGTGCGATATTCGAGGCATCGGGCCCGTCAGCTTTGCTTTCTCAACCTTATCGTCAAATGGCCGTTCACCAAGGTCGAGGCCGACGCGAAGTTCCTTCGGTTTGATGTTCACTGCTCCAAATTCGCGATTTTCGAGAACCGACACATAAGTTTTCTTCGGCAGTATCGAAGCAGACGGAAAATTTTTCCCAATGAACGAAACAAATTCCTCATAAAGCGCTCGCATGTCAGCGGCTTTTGCAAACTGTGCTTCTAGCAAGTCATCGGTGCTCGCGTAAACAGGTTTGCCGCCGTTTGCGTGTATGCCGGCGAGCAGCGAGGCATTCATGTGTCCGAACCCGTGCTCGGTTTTGAGCCACGCGATCACCTCGTTGCGTTTTTTCGTGCCGCAGCCGTCAATGACCTTGAGCCATGCTGACAAGTCTTTGCCCGTCGAGCCTTTCAGCTCGTCCATAAATTCTTTTTCAAATTCGCCTGATGTTTTCTGTGCCATTTTTTTCTATCTCCAAATTCCTAAAATAAAACCGATCACCGCAAAATATACGATCATATATCCGCAGTTGATGGCAATATACCTGAATGAACGCTGTTCAAAAAGAGCAATTATTATAAACATGCCAACCGCCCAGATCGCGGCGAGCAGACCTGCCGCAACGCCCCATTGCCATGTTGTGCCGG
>CAZUEI010000503.1:0-1607 GCA_964618985.1 uncultured Chloracidobacterium sp. | reverse complement strand
GCCCCCGCCAGCCATATAACCACAGCCAAAACAGAATAAAGTACCCACAAGAAGCCGTAGAATTTCGGTGACATATCATTGATCTCCGTATTATTAATTTGAAAATAGGCGCGATCAGAGATCGCACTAAACGTTATCTCGCAATCGGTGTGCCGATAGAAAAGGTTGTATCTACTAGCCTTAATAATCGAATGGCCGCGAAAAAATCCGCATTCTCGTGTTTTTATGTGTTATTTTCCGCAGTCATTTTTGGGCTCCTACGGGTATCTGACGATCATTCTAGCTTTCGCGATTTGGAACGTTCTTTGCCTATTGAACAGCGGGCATCTGTTGCACCAAAACAGATGTTTTTTGGAGGATTAAATGACCAGAGAATTGAAAAGAGAAGATTGGAAGGCATTTTTTGACGAATTGAGTCGGGATCTGGCTGATTGGGAAACGACCGTTCAGGTATTCAATAACGAGAGCGGGGCACAAGTATTGTCAGAAGGACTGCCGTTCAGTGGCCTGACTTTCGACGAAAAAGGCGGCAAGGCAATCATCGAGCTTTCGATCGGGGGCAGCGTGGATAACCACCAGACACATAATATCGTCGAACCGCTAAAGGTAGCTTTTGAGCCTGGTGGACGCGGACCTAACGGGACATTGGATATCGAAGATGTGTCCGGAACAAAGACGCTGATCACGTTTGTCCAGCCGATGCCGGTATTGGTCGAATATGCGTCAGCCGAAATAATTGCAGCGGGCTAGTTCGTTTGTATTCTGCCGGTTCAGATGATGTTTTCCTTGGATCTGCTGTCGGGCGGCACAAACGATGCATCGCCCAGGCGGTTTAGAGAGCGCCGTCCGCTGGTCGCGGTCGGCGTGACGCAATAAACAACTTCGATATTTTCACGTACCCAATCGTCCATCCATCTAATACTTACGGCTGGCGTCAGCGTAGGATTGATGCGTACGATCAACTCCAGCGCTCGGTCGCGTTCAGGGCCGCTTTTTATCTGCTCGGCAACTCCGTCAACAATGACACTCGTCCAATGCTGGTTATCGGCAACCTCCTCCACTTGTAAGCAGACATTGGGGTTTTCCTTTATGATCTCAAACTTTTTACCTTCAGTAGTGTAGATAAATAATGCGCCGGCGTCGTAAGCATAGTGAACCGGTACGACATACGGTCGGTTATCACGGCAGCACGCAAGGTGGCCATAGCCGACGCGGCCAAGTATCTTAACGACTTCGCTTTCCGATAGATCTTCTACTTCGATCATGGCTTGATCCTCCAAGGAACAATTTCCTTCACCATAACACAGGCAAGACGTATGCCTGTGAAAAACTTATCTCGTGCGCGTAAATTTCCACGGCTGTCCGGAACTCTGATTCGTTGTCTTGATGCCCAAACACAGTGTTAATAAGCACTCTGAATGATCAACGCGGTAAACCAACTGGAACGCGGATTGCGATAACTATTGATGTAACAGAAGCCTCAACTTTTAAGGAGGTCAAAAAGATGAAGATATTAATTGCCACAGATGGGTCTGATTACAGCAAAGCTGCCGTCAAAGAATGCTGTCGGTTGCTAATACGGCCAGAGAACACAGAGGTATTGATAG
>CAZUEI010000502.1:0-1610 GCA_964618985.1 uncultured Chloracidobacterium sp. | reverse complement strand
ACGAGTTTGGCGACGCCGGATTTAACAGCTTCGGGCCTTTCGGTATTCTCACGCAGAACAAGCAGCGGCTTGCCCAAACTCGGAGCCTCTTCCTGCACGCCGCCGGAATCGGAAACTATCAGCCACGTCGATTTCATGATTGCCAGAAAATCTGAATAATCAAGCGGCTCCAGCAAATGAATTCGCTCACATCCGCCCAGCAACTTGTTTGCGATATTGCTTACGTTCGGATTTGGATGAACCGGAAAAAGCAGACATACGTCTTGATGCTTTTCTACAAATGTGCGAATAGCTTTCAAATTTTCGGTCATCGTCTCACCGAAACTCTCGCGGCGATGGGTCGTCAACAAGATTCGTTTTAAACCTTCTGTTTTTATTAGCAATTTCTCTGTAGCCGGACCCATGTTCAAATGCTCCAACATGTGTTTCAGCGAATCTACGACCGGATTTCCCGTTACATATATTTTTTCGCCAGGCACATTCTCTGCGAGCAGATTGCGTCGATTATCTTCGGTCGCCGCAAAGTGAAAGGTTGCGATCTGCGAAACGAGACGGCGATTCATCTCCTCGGGAAACGGGCTCATCATATTCCCAGAACGCAAACCCGCTTCGACATGGCCGACTGGCACTCGGCGGTTAAACGCCGCCAATGCGCCGGCCAGAGCCGTTGTCGTATCGCCTTGCACCAAAATAATATCGGGTTGTTCGAGATCGAGAATTTTATTGAGTTTTGCAATGACTCGCGCAGATACGTCGTTCGGCGATTGATTTTTCTTCATCACCGCAAGGTCGAAATCGACTTCGATTGCGAGGGATTCGAAAAATGGTTTCAGCAAATGTTTATGCTGGCTGGACGACACTACGACTGTCTGAAATGACTTTCTCCGCAATTCATGAATCACCGGTGCGAGCTTTATAGCTTCCGGCCGGGTTCCGAGTAACACGAGGACCTTTGGCCGACTGGCGACGACGTTAAAGGGTTCGTGAGGCGTGCTTTGGATTCTGCTGTCGAACATAGGGATGTTTACCCAAAGATCGGGGAATCACCTTGATAATATATGCTCAAACATGGGCTGGTTCCGTTTTGCGATGATCTTTGTCAGGCCGCGAGCATTTTGATCGCGTGACAACAAAAAAGGGGCAGCCCATGCTGCCCTTTACAATTGACGAACAAAAATGTGCTTATTTTTCCGGCGGACCCGTGCATCCGGGGCCCATTAATGCGGGTTCTTTCGTGCTGATGATCGGATAATTTGCGGCTTCGGCGTTTTTTTCGATCCAGTCGGCGTATTCTTCCGGGTAGGACATATCGGAATAGATCGCCTCGACCGGACATTCCGGCAGGCACGCGTCGCAGTCAATGCAGGTGTCGGGGTTAATAAGCAGCCGGTCGGGCGTTTCGTGAAAGGCCTCAACAGGGCAGACGGCGGCGCAGTCGGTGTATTTGCAATCGATGCACGGCGTGGTAACGATATAGGTCATTAAATTCTAGCTTCTCCAGGTGTTTTGGGCGCAGAGCCAAATTAAAACCGTAATATCAAGAGGTTAACTTGTCAAATCCTGTTAGACAAGTGGCCGAATGCCTGCAATAATGGAATCAAAATTAGATT
>CAZUEI010000501.1:0-1614 GCA_964618985.1 uncultured Chloracidobacterium sp. | reverse complement strand
TATGTTCGAGATTAGCCAAAGTTTCCGACAATAGTTCGGCACCGGATATTGAAAGCCTTTCCATTAGATCTATCGCGGTCTCATCATCACCGATAACTGTTTCCTTTTGGAGCAGGACATCACCCGTGTCGAGTCCGGCATCCATTCGCATCGTAGTCACGCCGGTCTCAGTTTCGCCGTTCACTATTGCCCAATTTACAGGTGCCGCTCCGCGATATTTAGGAAGCAGTGAAAAATGTACATTGATCGCCCCCATCGGAAAAGCGTTCAAATACTCCGCAGGCAATATCCGCCCATAAGCAACGACAACAGCTGCGTCGGCCTTCTGCGATCTAAACGTTTGGATCGATTCCGGCGTTCGAATTTTCAGCGGTTGAAAGACAGTCAAGCCTTTTTCGAGAGCAAACTCCTTCACCGGAGAAAATGCGATCTTATTGCCGCGTCCGGACGGGCGATCGGGCTGAGTGTAAACGGCGGCGATCTCGTGGCCGTCGAGCATTATCCTTTCAAGTGTCGGAACCGCCGCAGCCGGTGTGCCCATAAAGACAATTCTCATAAATAAGAAAGGCGCTAAATTCATTAATGAACTTAACACCTGAATTCTGAAAAAAGAAGTTTCAAACAGGCCCGAGGTTAGTAACCACAGCGATAAACATAGGTATCGAAGACTCTTGTCCATTTGCCACGGACGCGCTTAAAGACATGATAATTATTGCCCTCGAACGCCTTTCCGATTGTAAATATTTCGGCGGTTCCATCGTTATCGTAATCAAAAACATCAAGCAGCAACGTCTGGTACATGCCGTAATCGCCATCCAGGTCTTCAAGATCGCCGCTCATAACCTTGTCGGCTGTATATGCCTCGTATTCTCTATATGTGAACGAATATTTTCCGGAACTTCCCTTTTCAGCAATAAAAAACAAATGGCTTCGCACGCCGGTTTTGGGTTTTACCCAATATGAACCGACAAGCTCGGCAACGCCGTCGCCATTCACATCCAAAGCAGTCAAATTACTATAATGAAGTTGTTTATAGCTGGTTGCGGGAACTTTATGCTTTTTGTATTCTGTTCGCACCAAAGCCTCTATCGCAGATTTTTCTATTGCTGTCGGGGAACGGCGAACTCCCGATTTTCGGGTCTTAGTGTTTATATTGGTCCCTAATGCCATCACAAAATCTTTAAGCTTTGTCTTCGTCGATTCCACTGATATTTCAGCCGTAATACCGCCACAGTCCTTTCCGGCATTCGAACTCTTGATCGTTACTGTACCACTTGGCACGCCGCCAAAAATGAGGCCGTAATTAGAGGCAGGCTTAAAGTAAAAATCCGAAAACGGTTTGCTTGCCCAGGTATCATCGTCAGCTGACGATTCAAAGAGCTTGCCATTTTCCACCGCAGCTATCGGCTCCAACCTAGAACCATCATCTATTACAGCAAAAATTATCTGTTTTATTTTTGTAACTGGTTTTGCATCGCGCTTTTGAGCGATCGCCGAAACTGAACAAACAATAAGTGTTCCGATCAATAGAAGTATCTTACTTTTCATTTCATTTAGAGAGTAAAAAGCCCGCATCTAAGTGCGGGCTTTACGTTCAAATTTTCTGAGCAATGG
>CAZUEI010000500.1:0-1614 GCA_964618985.1 uncultured Chloracidobacterium sp. | reverse complement strand
TCAAAACGACGAAACTTGCCGGAATCCGTGAAATGCGAAAAAAGGACAGCGCCGCCTACGGGTCAAAAGCCGCAAATCTCGGCGAGATGATGAATGCAAAAATCGCAGGCGTGACAATACCCGACGGTTTTTCTGTGCCTTTTTACTACTATGACAGGTTCATGAAAGACAACGGTTTCGATCAGGTCATCGACGAGATGATCAACGACAATGATTTTGTCCACAATCCGCGCGTTCGCAGGCAAAAGCTCGATGAGTTTCGCCGCAGCATCCAAAATGGAAAGTTTGATGAGAATCTCAAAAAAGAGATCGTCGAGAAGTGGAAAATGCAGTTAGCCGGAAAGCCCGTGTTTGTCCGCAGCTCGTCGAATTCAGAAGATCTACCGAATTTCAGCGGTGCCGGTTTGTATTCGAGCGTCGCAAATGTCGTCAGTGAAGACAAACTAATTGAGGCCGTAAAAAAAGTCTGGGCGTCGCTTTGGAATTTTGAAGCTTATGAAGCTCGCGTTCGCAACTACGTCAGCCAGACGAACGTCTATATGTCCGCCCTTTTCCAAATCGGCGTAAACATGGATCGTGGTGGGGTGATGATAACAAAAGACCCATTCGACGACCTAAATAAAAATGCCGTTTACATCAGCGCCGTTTGCGGGCACAATTCCAAAATTCCAAACAACGAGGGCATCCCCGAACAGGTACTTTTCAACCCAAAATCAAATTCCGTGATCGTGATGACGCTCTCTCAGCAGCAGAACGCGCTAACATTCGATGAAAATGGTGATCTCAAGGAAGCTGTTGACAACTGCGCAGGCGTAAAGAAACGCGTCCTTACCGACCTTCAGGTTCGTGCTCTGGCAAAAGCAGCGATCAGTATCCGAAACGTTTTCGGCAAGCGCGAACAGGATGTCGAATGGGGTATAATGAAAGGACGCATTTACGTTGTTCAGGCCAGGCCTTATATCGACAAGAAATAAACTAAAATGAAATTCATAATCATAACGTTCATTCTATTGGCTTCATTTGGCTGCGACAGCGCGGGAAAACCCGTGCCGCAAAATACCAACAGTGCGGCCGTCACTTCAAAAGATGAGAAGCCGCAAACCGCCATCGCTCATTCAGTAGAAAATCAAGCTCCGAAAGGCGAGGCACCTGCTGGCGAGAAATCGAAATGGACTCAAAGCGGCGACCCGATCGATACCAAGGAGTTTGACACTGCGATCGCGTCTGCCGAGGTCGCGCTTGGCAAAAAGCCAACTGACAATGAGGCAAAGAAAGCTCTTGCAGCGGCTTATTTTAATCGTGCCGAGGCTCTGACAGGCGCGCGGCAGTACGCCTCGGCGCTGGGCGACTATCGCAAGGCAGTAAAACACGATCCGTCGAATGTTGAGGCCAAAGATTGGATCGACAAAATTGTTATGATCTACGGTTCGATCAACCGCGCTTACCCAAAAGAAGGTGAAGAACCGCCACCGCTTCCTTTCAAGAAGTAAGAAGGCTTCGCTAGACAAAACCGCGTCCGAGAAATTAAACTTACTCCTTTGCGCTCAAAGGAGTATTTACAGTTATTATGGCAATTTCAGCAAACGATATAAGAAAAGGAATGGTTATTGTGCA
>CAZUEI010000499.1:0-1615 GCA_964618985.1 uncultured Chloracidobacterium sp. | reverse complement strand
TGATGCGTAAACTCTACAACGAAATGGTCATGGAAAAAGCCGGCATCAAAGGCGAGAGCTTGATCCAAATCGGCGGTATTAAGAAAAAGAACGAAGAAAAAGAACTCGCAATGGCTGAATAACCCAGTGGTTAATAGCCCTTGGTACTAACGAAAGCCTCGTCCGAAAGGACGAGGCTTTTTACTTATCCGTAGCGATGCCGTGAATCAAACTTGACACTTTCCAAAATTAGAATTATTCTAAATTTAAATTTCAGGATGAAGTACGCGGTTAACGAGATCGAAGAGGCAGGATTGACGAAACAGCGCCGGTGTGTGCTGCAGGTTATACGCGAGGCGGACAAGCATCTGACGGCCAACGAGGTCTTTGAGGGTGCGCGGCGGCTTTTGCCGGGCATCTCGTTTGCGACGGTTTACAATTCCCTTCACTATCTGAAGAACGAGGGGTTGATCGGCGAGATCAAGTTCGGCCTGGACGCCAATCGTTACGACCGCAAAGTCATGCAGCACGATCATGCGATCTGCGACAACTGCGGAAAGATCGTCGATCTGGAAATGAGTGTTCCAAAAGGGTTGGTTGCAAAGGCTGCAGAGTTGTCAAAGTTCGAAGCTGGAACGATCGAGCTGACGCTGCGCGGTTTGTGCGCGGAATGCAGTAAATAAATTTTGTTCTAATTGAATTAATTAAACTTAAAAGGAAAGGTGATAAAAAATGGGAGATAACAATGGTTCAAACGGCTGCCCGTTCTCGGGGGCAGCGAAGAAACTCGATGTCGGTTCGAACGGCACGAAGAACAAGGACTGGTGGCCAAATCAACTTGATCTGAGCATCCTGCGTTCTCACTCTTCGCTGTCAGATCCGATGGAAGAGGGTTTCGACTACGCTGAAGAATTCAAGAGGCTGGATTATGAGGCGCTCAAGCGTGACCTGCATGCGCTGATGACGGATTCGCAGGACTGGTGGCCGGCGGATTTTGGGCATTACGGGCCGCAGTTCATACGCATGACGTGGCACGCCGCGGGAACTTATCGTGTAGGCGATGGTCGAGGCGGCGGTGGACGCGGCCAGCAGCGGTTCGCACCGCTCAACAGTTGGCCCGACAATGTCAACATCGACAAATCGCGCCGCTTGTTGTGGCCGATCAAGCAAAAATACGGCAAGCAAATTTCGTGGGCCGACCTGCTGATCCTCGCCGGCAATGTGGCGCTCGAATCGATGGGTTTCCGCACGTTTGGTTTTGGTGCAGGCCGCCCAGACGTTTGGGAGCCGGATGAAGATGTGTACTGGGGCGACGAAACGGAATGGCTGGGAGATACGAAACGCTTCAGTGGGAAACGCGAACTGAACGAACCGCTTGCGGCGATGCATATGGGTTTGATCTACGTCAATCCGCAGGGTCCCGAAGCGAGCGGCGATTATCTGGCCGCAGCCAATGACATTCGAGTCAACTTCAGCCGCATGGCGATGGACGACGAAGAGACCGTGGCTTTGATCGCCGGCGGACACACGTTCGGCAAAGCTCACGGAGCTGCTCCTGAATCGCACAAAGGCCCCGAACCTGAAGCCGCTTCGATAGAAGAGCAGGGCTTCGGTTGGACGAGCAATTACGGCAGCG
>CAZUEI010000498.1:0-1629 GCA_964618985.1 uncultured Chloracidobacterium sp. | reverse complement strand
ACCGTAAAGCATGGCATCTAGGCAATGTCGAGGTGGTTTTGGACGAGCTTCCTTTTGGTTACTACATGGAGATCGAAGGCTCAATTAAGGATATCTCCAAAGTCGAAAAACTGCTCAAGGCCGGCGACCTGGAAGTCGAGGCTCGCGGCTATCCGCGGCTCACGCTCAAATACGGTGAAGCAATCGGCGAGGTAATGGAATCGCGTTTTCCGAAAAAAACAACCTAGCCCAAAGTATCAACCCCAACAAAACTCATCTGCGCGTCAAAACCCCTATCGTTACGATTCGCCAGCTTTTTATAGGTCCCGTCAGGCCTTAATATATGTGCATTCAGGTCGTCTTTTAAATAAGACGCGAGTATCGAGTCTTTAAAATAATTTCTGATCTCGGGATCGAGTATCGGCGTTACAACTTCGACCCGCGTGTCAAAACTTCGGTGCATCACGTCGGCGCTGCCGATATAAACTTCATCTTCGCCGCCGTTCGCAAAATAAAAGATGCGGCTGTGTTCGAGGAACCGTCCGATGATCGAACGAACACGAATATTCTCCGACATGCCTTTTATCCCGGGACGAAGAGCACATATGCCGCGAATTATCAGATCGATCTCGACGCCAGCCTGCGATGCGCGATAAAGCTCGTTGATAACATCTACATCCGTGATGCTGTTTACTTTTATTATGATGCGGGCTTCTTTTTTCGAATGCTTGATTTTCGTCTCGCGGCGAATTAGTGTGATCAGACGGTCGCGCAAATGCAGCGGCGCGAGGATGAGCCGTTTGTATTTATCCTGCTGAGAGTAGCCGGTCAAAAAATTGAAAAGACTGCTCGCGTCCTCGCCGATCTCTTCATTGGCAGTCAGTAGCCCAATATCGGTGTACATTCGGGCCGTTACCGGATTGTAGTTCCCGGTCGCCAGATGAACATAACGAACGAGTTTTCCTTTTTCGCGGCGAACGATCAGCAAGACCTTTGAGTGTGTTTTCAAAGTGCTGATACCATACACTACGTGGACGCCTTCGTTTTCGAGCCTTCGCGCCCATTCGATATTGTTCTCTTCGTCAAAGCGCGCCTTTAGCTCGACCAGCGCCGTTACCTGTTTACCTAAACGGCTCGCTCGTATAAGCGAATCTACTATCGGTGAATCCTTTCCGGTTCGATACAAACATATCTTGATCGCCTGAACACTCGGATCCGCAGCGGCACCAGCGATAAAATCAGCGACTGTGCTGAACGAAGTGTATGGATGATGAAGAAGTATGTCTTGCTTCTTGATGACATCAAAAATATTGACCTTCTTTTGCAGTTCCGAGGGCACGACAGCCATTATCGGTTTTTCTTTCAACCTCGGACGGTCAAGTGCGTATAACTGCATCAGGTCGGGAATATCTACAAATCCATCCACGCGTTCTATATCGTCATCATCGAGGCCAATGCCGGCCACAAGCAGCTTGACCATTTTTTGCGGCATTGCCGACGACACTTCCAGACGAACCGCAAACCGGTCACGACGTTTCTGAAGTTCGCGTTCAAGCGTTCGCATAAGATCGCCCGCCTCGTCTTCACGAAGTTCGATGTCGGCGTCGCGCGTCACGCGAAACAGAAAAGCCTCGCTCGTTTTCATGTGCG
>CAZUEI010000497.1:0-1639 GCA_964618985.1 uncultured Chloracidobacterium sp. | reverse complement strand
GTGCTCTGCGCAAGCTGCATATTGGTCCGGTTGAGAACATTAAATATCTCGCCTGAAAAGATCAGTTTGGCAGTTTCTCCGAGGCTGATCTTTTTCTGGACGCGGACATCCATGTCATATATCGAATTATTTCTAAAATAATTCCTCGGAAACTCAATGCCCGGCTGGAGATACGGTCTCTCGTTACCGGCATTATTGTCACCATTAAGGTCAGAACCTACAAGCGGATTGAGCGGGCTTCCCGAACGCAGACGGATGCTGGTCGAAGCTTCAACCCCCCCCCAAAGGAAGAATACGGGCGTTGCGACGAACTGATGCGTGCGGTCGATCCTTGATGCGTAATACTCGCCGCGTCGTGAGAAAGGATCATCGTAAAGGACGCCGCCTGAGTCACGCTCATTATCGTCATCCGATTCGTTCTTTGACCAAGTGTAATAGGCATAGATCTGTCCCCATTTTTTGTTTATTCGTGCACGTGCCGTCATCGAGCGGTAAAGCGCATTCGCTGTGGAGTCCCGGAGTTGGATGGTTCCCAAGGTCGGAATAGGACGATTGTTACGGACGTATTTTGGACGGCCGGTGTCAGGATCGAAACTCGAAGGCGCCGGTAGATTGATATCCACGTTTCGTTGAAGGTGAATCGTCTTTACCCACGAAAAATCCATTCCAAAGATAAAGTCGCGATACATTTCTCGCTCAAATCCGCCGCCAAACTGATAAGAGACCGGGTTTTGAAAATCAGGTGAAATTCCAGTCAAGTTTGCCTGCTGGAAGAATCCCAAAGGAGAAGCCGAACCGGTTCGGGCAGCCTGAATACGATCAGCAATAGTCTGAAGCTGCGCAGTCGTCAGCGTCGGAAGAGTGCCCAAAGTGAACGTGTTCAGATTGATGCCAAGGATCGCCATCTGTCGGTAAACCGTGTTAGGAGCCTGATTAGCTCCGACGATAGCTACATACTGTGGGTTAGCGGCATCAAATGTCGTCTGACTGAAAGTCGAGGAATTAAATGCTGCCGGCCCTAATTGAACCGAAAGATTGCCGGCCGGGTTTCGGAAATTGTTGTAAGGATCAGCAAAAATAAGTGCCGGCGTTCTTGCATAATAAATACCGCTAAAACCGCGGATCACAGTCCTGCCGTCGCCCATAAGATCGTAGGCAAAACCAAGCCTCGGCCCCCATTGATGTTTGCTGTCCGGGATTCTTGTCGGATCTACCGAGCGGCCTCCAAGAAGCGGATAAGTCGCCGACGTAACGGCCGTGATGACCGGCGTATTGTTTGCCTCAGCGGACGGGTTAAACTGCTTTTCGTAACGCACCCCGTAGTTGATGGTTAGTCTCTGCGTGGCTCTCCATTTGTCCATGCCAAAAAAAGCAAGCTCTTTTATATCAAAGGCAGCCTGCAGATTGCCGATCTGCTGGTTGTATCTCGCCTGCGAAACGTCAAATCTGCCTAGACGCGTTCCGGCCGGCGTGCTGGAAAGGGCATTCAATATGTCGCCTGTGGCGTTCAGCCCCGAAAATGTATAGTTGCCAAACTGATTGAACCCAAATCTCTGCGCAACATCGATCTTGCTGTACTCGCCGCCAAATTTGAATTCATGGCTTCCGGTATTAAAGGTCATGCTGTTCATTACCTGAT
>CAZUEI010000496.1:0-1640 GCA_964618985.1 uncultured Chloracidobacterium sp. | reverse complement strand
GGTTAAGGACATAATCAAAAAACTTAATAAGCGCAAACTTGGCCGCGCTCTGCTTGTTGCAAAGATCGAGAAAGCCGAGGCAATTCAAAATTTGGACGAGATCATTGAAACGACCGACGGCGTGATGGTCGCACGCGGCGATCTCGGCGTCGAAACGAGCGTCGAGCTTGTGCCTGTTTATCAAAAGCGGATCATCGAAAAGGCCGTGGCGAACGATAAATTTGTCATCACGGCGACGCAGATGCTGCAGTCGATGATCGAAAATCCATACCCGACGCGGGCCGAGGCTTCGGACGTTGCAAACGCCGTTTGGGACGGCACCGACGCTGTAATGTTGTCTGCTGAAACCGCGAGCGGACGACATCCAGTCGAAGCCGTTCGAACGATGGCTCGCATAATCGACTCGGCTGAGACGATTGAAGTTCAGAAGCTGCGAAAGCCGGTAAAATTCAATCAGCCGCCGTCCGCCAGAACGAGCCAAGCTCTCTGCAAAGCAGCCGCTGCTGCCGCCAAAGAGATGAATACCGAAAAGGTCGCTGTCTTTACCGAATCGGGCTTGATGGCCCGTCGGCTCTCGGCATTTCGTTCGGGTTTGCAGACGTTTGCATTAACAACATCCGAAGATGCGCGAAACCAATTGGCGTTGATCTGGGGCGTGCTTCCCTTTTATCACAAAGATATGAGCACTTCCGGCGAAATGCAGAGCATCGGTGACATGACAACGATGGATCTGCTCAACGCCGATCCGAACACGACGGAACAAATGCTCAAAACCGGAGAAAAGACCTTACTCGAGGCAGGTGTTGTCGATCCCGGGGAAACAATGATAATGATGGCTGGGAGATTATCCGGTTTAGGTCTATCGAGTTCAGTGATCGTTTGGTCTATCGGCGAGAAAGTGGCTCGGAGATGAAGACGTGTTGATCATGAGCCCTATCACTCGTTTTTCAATAACACGGAATACTTGTCGAACTGTTTGATTTCGTGATAGTTATCACGAATATAATCATCGAGTTCTGTCGCGCCGATATTCGGAAGGGTCTTTAAGAAATCGGCTTTGATCTCGTCCACTTTCTCGTCGTTAAAAATTGTCTTTCTTACGATCAATCTCACATTCTTATTTTTAATGTCTTCGATCATCTCACGCTGAACGGGCCGCGTGTCCGTTATGGCCGGATGGAGTTCGTGGTGTCTGGTAGCACTCGGCCGGTCGAGAATGAAATACAGCCCGGTATCGCCGATAAGCAAAGCGTCGTGGCGGTTCAATCCGACGTAAATGGGTTTGCCCGGAGAAACGTGTTCATTAACAAGCGCGGCCAATTGCCTGTAATGATCGGCCTCTTCGGATTCCACGCGCAGGCCGCTTACTTTCGGCAGCTCCAGCACCGATATTTGATGGTCCCAAACTAAATACCTGCTATAAACCGGCGCCGCGAGCAATGACGTCAACCAAACGCCCACGCATGCTGTGCCGATAATCCACAGTTTCCTATTACCGAAATGTTCATACCAGTCGCGAAAAACCCGTAAACTCAACAATCCCAGCAACGCACCGTAAACGGATAAGGAAATAATATGAGTATTGATTTGAACGTGAGCGGCATTATAGTGAAGCGCAAAGGCAAACAAGAACATAACCG
>CAZUEI010000495.1:0-1661 GCA_964618985.1 uncultured Chloracidobacterium sp. | reverse complement strand
CCTTCTCTGTGCAGGCACTTGGCGTGATGAAGGAACTCGGCCTCGATATGGAAAAGGTCAACGTCAACGGCGGAGCCGTCGCTCTCGGCCACGCGATCGGTAATTCGGGCGGGCGTGTTTTGACGACTCTTCTTTTCGAAATGAAAAGACGCGGCGTAAAACGCGGTGTCGCGGCTCTTTGCCTTGGCGGCGGGAATTCGGTCGCAATGGCCGTGGAACGCGACTAATTTGATTTTCGCAACATTCGGGAGTGCAATTCGTATCTATTGCTTGGTAAGGAGGGGCTTATGACGCCTAAGGATAAAGCAAGGTTACTAGGATTATTTTTCTGGCTCTACACAATATTTAATATTGTTCTGGTCGCTGTGATAGCAGTGATATATATTGCCCTGTTTGGATTTATCTTCACGCAGGCACCTCATAAAGCAGGTGATCCGCCGCCTGAACTGATAATGACGATCCTGGTCGTGGTCTTCGCGTTCGCTTTTCTTTTTACGATATTGTTTTCGATTCCGGAAGTCGTGGCCGGTTACGGCCTGCGAAATGAAAAGCCCTGGGCAAGAACGTGGTCGATCGTAGCTTCTGCAATGGCCTGCATGTCGTTTCCGTTTGGCACGGCAATCGGCATTTTTGGCCTTGTGTTTTTATTGAGCGAAGACGGAAAGCGCTATTTTGAAAGTCCGTCATATGGCCGTTTGTCAGGCGCTCCAAATTCTCTGCCGCCAAATAGCTGGCAATAGGAACTTCCATGACTCACAAAATGGGCGATGAGATCATCAAATCTCATCGCCCATTTGTTTTGTATCGCTGTGGTGCGTTAATTTATTCATACAGATCTTTATCAGGGGAATTTTATTAATGAGTGAAATTATTGGAGTTATAGGTGCGGGCACAATGGGCAATGGTATTGCTCAAACGGCCGCAGGTGCAGGTTTTGACGTTATAATTTGTGATGTAAATAAAGAATTTGTCGAACGCGGTTTGGCAAACATCGGCAAGAGTCTGGATCGTTTCGTGAAAAAGGAAACGATGACCGAGGATCAAAAGGCGGAAATACTCGGTCGGATAAAGCCCACGACGAATCTCGAGGATGTTAAAAATTGTTCGCTGATCGTCGAGGCGGCATCGGAAAATTTTGAGATCAAAAAATATATTTTTGAGCAACTCGATTCTGTCACGTCTGCCGACGCGATTCTTTCGTCAAACACATCGTCTATTTCGATAACAAAGATCGCTGCAACGACAGGGCGACCTGACAAGGTTATCGGAATGCATTTCTTCAACCCGGTTCCGTTGATGAAATTGGTTGAAGTAATTCGCGGGATCGCAACTTCGGATGAAACTTATGCAAAAGTGAAAGCCTTGTCCGAAAAACTCGGTAAAGTTCCGGTCGAATGTAACGATTATCCCGGATTTGTATCAAATCGAGTGCTAATGCCGATGATAAATGAGGCAATTTTTGCTTTGCACGAAGGCGTCGCGACCAAGGAATCCATCGACGAGATAATGAAACTCGGCATGAATCACCCAATGGGCCCGCTATCGCTCGCAGACTTCATCGGCTTAGACGTTTGCCTTGCAATACTTAATGTATTACATGAAGGGCTGGGCGACCCGAAATACCGACCGTGCCCGCTGCTCAAAAAATACGTTGACGCCGG
>CAZUEI010000494.1:0-1669 GCA_964618985.1 uncultured Chloracidobacterium sp. | reverse complement strand
GTTGGCGGAATTGCAAACGGTCGCGCAATGGCGAAACCAGCCGCAGCGCCGATGAAGAAAGGGCAGCGAAATGAGGTAATGGCCGATGCAGTTGCGACTGAAGCCAAAGATGACCGGGATGCCGGATCACCCGACACACCCATTAATCTACGTCAAAATTTTAATGCATTAGCACTTTGGTCGCCGACGGTAAAAACAGATTCTAATGGGAAAGCAGTTTTAGACATCAAGCTTCCCGACAATCTGACTCGCTATCGCATCACTGCGGTTTCCGTTGACACCGGTAAACGCTTTGGCAAATCGGAATCGACGATCACGGCAAAACAGCCGCTGATGGTTCGCCCAAGCGCACCGAGGTTTATGAATTTCGGCGACAAGGTCGATCTGCCCGTTGTTGTCCAAAATCAAACCGATAAAGACATGGCCGTCGATGTCGCGATACGAGCGACCAACGCAGACCTAAGTGTCAGTAGCCCGCACGTAAGTAAGGGCGCCGATAGCAACGCGGGCGCCCTCCCAAACGGTCGGGCTGCGGACAAATTGGCTGCCGGCAAACGCGTTGTTGTCAAAGCCAACGACCGCGCAGAGGTCCGGTTCCCGGTCTCGACCGTCAAAGCGGGAACGGCGCGTTTTCAGATCGCGGTTTCGTCAGGCAAGTTCAGCGATGCGGCAGAAATCAGTTTGCCTGTGTGGACACCTGCGACGACCGAAGCTTTTGCTACTTACGGCACGACCGACCAAAATGGCGCGATCATCCAGCCTGTGACAACTCCGGGCGAAGTGTTCCCGCAATTCGGCGGGCTTGAGGTCACGACATCCTCGACGCAGTTGCAGGAACTGACCGACGCGTTTCTTTACCTGACAAATTATCCTTATGCATGCTCCGAACAAATTTCGTCTCGAATGATCTCGATCGCCGCAATGCGTGACGTGTTGAGTGCGTTCAAAGCGAAGGAGATGCCGACGAAGGAACAGCTTGATAAATACTACGCCCGCGACATCGAGATATTGCAGTCACGGCAACGCGACGACGGCAGCTTTGGCCTCTGGAAACGCGACCGCGAGCGATACGAATATCCATTCCTGACCATCCACGTCGCTCACGCTCTGGCACTCGCAAAAGCAAAAGGCTACAAGGTGCCCGACGAGATGCTCAACAAGACAAAGCCATATCTAAAAAATGTAGAAAAACACTTTGACGATTGGTATAAGAGTTCGCCCGAAGTCCGCTGGACGATCTCGGCTTATGCACTCTACATCCGCGATCTGATGGGCGACAAGGACGTGGCAAAGGCTAAGAAACTTCTAGCTGAAGCGACCATCGAGAGGATGCCTTTCGAGGCTCTTGGATGGATATTGTCAGTCCTCGCTGACGATAAAGGTTCTCAACTTGAGGTCGCCGCTATATTGCATTTCCTGAACAACCGCACGACCGAAACGGCAGCGACCGCAAATTTCGTCACCAATTACGGCGACGGAGCATGGCTGATAATGTACTCGAATCGACGTGCTGACGGCGTGCTCCTCGAAGCGATGATAAAGGCCGATCAGAAGAACGACCTCATTCCAAAGCTCGTTCGCGGCCTGCTCGATCACCGCGTAAAAGGCGCCTGGTCGAACACCCAGGAGAACGTTTTCATCCTGCTCGCGCTCGACCGATATTTCAACG
>CAZUEI010000493.1:0-1681 GCA_964618985.1 uncultured Chloracidobacterium sp. | reverse complement strand
ACTTCGTCTGAACAATGTCGAAAAACTCACCACTCTTAGCAGTGAAGCTTTTTCGCTGCTATACGACAATGCGGAATCGACCGCTGCTACACTGGAAAAAGCCGAGCGAAAAATATCCGAATTGTCAGAATTCGAATCAAAATTCGGTGAATATAACGACGGCATAATGTCAGCCCGTGCTGTGATCGAAGATCTCGCATTTGCAGTGCGGGATTTTCGTGTGCGTCTGGAGTTCTCTCCTGAACGGCTTGAGGAAATAGAAAACCGTCTCGCCGAGATCGTGCGGTTAAAGCGAAAATACGGCGATTCGATAGATGCAATTCTTGAACATCTGAAGATCAGCGAAGAGCGTCTGCAAAATATCGAGACGGCTGAGTTTCGTGAGGAAAAGCTAAAGAATAAGTTGGCAGAATCAAAGGCCGAATATGTAAGATTTGCCGAACAGCTTCACGATAAAAGAACAACTGCAGCAAAAAAGTTCGAAAAGCAATTGGAGCAAAATTTACAGGCCGTTGCATTAGAAAAGGCGCGATTTGAGGTACGTATTGAAACCGCAGAAACAGATGACAGTTTATTTGCGGCAAATGGGTTTGACCGCGTTGAATTTTATTTTTCGGCCAACGCTGGCGAGTCGCCTAAACCTCTCGTCAAAGTTGCGTCGGGAGGCGAGGCCTCGCGATTGATGCTCATACTAAACACCACGGCTAAGAAAAGAGGCATGGCAAAAACAGCCGTTTTTGACGAGATCGACGCCGGTATCGGCGGGCGCGTAGCCGAAGCGGTCGGACGTAAATTAAAAGATCTCGCTACGACTCAGCAAGTATTGTGCGTTACACACCAGCCGCAGATCGCATCACTTGCCGACAGGCATTTTATTGTCGAAAAGGAACCACTAAAGGGACGAACATTGATGAAAGCTCGTGAGCTAAATGCATCTGAGCAGATCGAGGAACTCGCTCGCATGTTGGCCGGCGAGCAAATAACTGATGCCGCACGCGAGAATGCAAGGTCGATGCTGGCTTCGGCGAGATGATTATGAGATCTGAAATACTGGCAAAAGTTATGCGTGGAGAGACGGTCGAGTCCGTTCATCGCGGGCATTTTATCGTGATAGATGGTGAAGGGCGGACTATCGCGTCCGCAGGCGACCCGTCAACCGTCACGTTCTTTCGCTCGTCCGCCAAGCCGTTTCAGGCGATACCATTCATCACTAGCGGAGCCGCCGACGCATTTGGATTTACCGACGATGAGATCGCGATGGCGGTCGCGTCGCATTCGGGCGAAGCGATGCACGTTGAAAGGTCGAAACGAATGCTCGCCAAGGTAGGTTTGGATGAGAGCGATCTTAAGTGCGGCTCTCACGCTCCGTTTTATGCTAAAGAGGCCGAGCGGATGCTGCGCTACGGCAAGACGCCGACACAGCTTCACAATAATTGCTCGGGAAAACATGCTGCGATGCTCGCATTTGCAAGGCACATCGGCGAGAACGTCAAAACATACGAATCGCCCGACAATCGCATTCAAAAGAGGATATTGCGCTGCATCGCGGATTTTACAGAGACTCCTCAAGAGCAGATCGCATTCGGCGTTGACGGCTGCGCCGCTCCAACTTTTGCACTTCCGGTAGCTGCTATGGCAAAGAGTTTTATTAACCTTATCTCGCCGTCAAAATTTCCCGAAC
>CAZUEI010000492.1:0-1690 GCA_964618985.1 uncultured Chloracidobacterium sp. | reverse complement strand
CAAGTAAGTAAACACATTTGGACAAGATGAAAGGAGCAAAAGCAATCGTGCAAATAAATATAAAGAGATTTTTCGGTGTAACCACCTTGGCAACCTCCGTTGCCCTGTTCGCCGGATGCAATGTACCTGTGGCATCAAACGCCACGACCGGCAGTTCGGTCGATGCGAATGAAACCGCCGCTAAGGTCAATGGTAAGGTCATTACAATGCAAGAGGTTGACCGGGCGGTAAAACAGCAGTCCCAGGGACAGGAAAGCAAATTGTCGCCAATGGAACTCGCCGCTGCAAGGCTTCAGGTTCTACAAAGCCTCGTCGAGCAGGAAGTGATGTTCCAGAAAGCCGAAAAAGACAATCTGGTGCCGACAGACGATGAGATCAACGGCGAAGTCAATAAGAGAAAGGTTGAAAGCCGCTTGTCCGTCGAAGAATTTGATAAGCAAATGAAACAGGCCGGGCTTGATGAAAAGGCATTCCGCGAAACGATAAAGAAAAGCCTCGCCATCGACAAACTCGTTGATAAAATTACGAGCCGCATTGAAACGCCAAAAGACCAGGAAATCGCTGATTTTTTCAAAAGCAATCCCGATCTTTTTGTCAAAAAGCGCGGCGTTCGTCTGGCAGCAATCGTGATCGACCCAGTGGACAATGGCGAAGGCGACACAACCAAAAATGAGACTGAGGCAAGCCAACGCGTCAAAGAAGTTCTCGCAAAAGTGCAGATGCCGGCTAGCGATTTCGCCGCTCTTGCACGTGAATACAGCGAAGACCCGAGCAAGCTAAAAGGCGGCGATCTTGGTTATATAAGCGAGGACACTTTGAAGCAGGAGTTTGGCGAAAGAGTAGGCGGAGCTTTTATGAATCCGCAGTTTACCATCGGCCAAGTCACGAACATGGTCCCAGTGAACGGCAAAGGTTATATTTTCAAGCTTCAGGAAAGGATCGAGAAGGACGAGAATTTGACGCTTGACAGCCCTGACGTTCGTCCGCAGATCAATAAACTATTGGTTGATAATCGCAAACAGCTTCTCGCCGCATCTTATCAGGCGATTGCGATGAACGAGGCTAAGATCGAGAATTTTCTTGCCAAGAAGGTTGTCGATAATCCAAATGAGCTGAGCGGTACGCGTCCGGCACCACCGGCCAATGCTAACACAAGTGCGAATTTGACCTCGAATACAAACACTACGGTTGCTGCGACGGTCAATTCAAACACGGCAGTTGATACAAAGCCGGGTGCAAATGCAGCTAAGTTAATCAAACCTATTGCGAACGCGCCGACAAAACCGGCGAACAAATAGTTTGGCTTTCGATCCACAGATTAAGGTGAAAGGCAGATCTTATTTGTCTTTTACCTTTTTCCTTTTTATTTGAGTCTATGCTTTTCAGACTTTCAGACATCTGGAAATCTTATGGCGGCACCGAGATCCTCAAAGGAGTGTCGTTTCAGGTCAATCCGTCTGAGAAAGTCGGATTGGTCGGCCGCAACGGAGCAGGCAAAACGACGGTCTTTCGCATTATCACGGGACAGGAAGGTGCCGACGAAGGCGATGTCATTAAGATGAACGGCCTCAGGCTTGGCTTGCTCGACCAGCATGTCAATTTCGGCGAAGCAGAGAACGTTCACACCGCCGCGCTTTCTGCGTTCAAAGAAATTCATGACATAGAGGCCGAGATGCGTCGGCTCGAAAAG
>CAZUEI010000491.1:0-1695 GCA_964618985.1 uncultured Chloracidobacterium sp. | reverse complement strand
TAAGCGGCGAAGAACTCGCCGCTTTTCTCGATTCGCTTCCCGCCGGGCAGGCGACGATCAGTGATCTGCTCGATTTTATCGAGGACGAACTTTACGAAAATGAATGCAATCACAGCCTGCAATACGCAATGCGTTTTATGATGGATAATCGCCTCGATTTTGCAAAATTAACTAGCTGGCTTAATGAGAACGGCGGCTACTGCGACTGCAAAGTGATGGATGAGATCGCGCCCATCTGGCGGCGTAAATTTGGAGATGATTGAGTTCTAGCTTTTCCCGTTCAACATTTCTGCCAGATATTTCCCGGTAAACGACCCCGCGACCTTTGCCACAACTTCCGGCTTGCCGGTTGCGACGATCTCGCCGCCACCGACTCCGCCTTCGGGGCCGAGGTCGATCACATAGTCAGCGGTTTTAATCACGTCCATATTGTGCTCGATCACGAGCAGGCTGCCGCCGTTGTCGATCAAAGCACGGAATGCCGTCAGCAGTTTGTTGATGTCGTCGAAGTGCAACCCGGTTGTCGGTTCGTCGAAGATGAACAGCGTTTTGTTAGCAGTTTTTTGAGCGAGATGCGAAGCGAGTTTTACACGCTGAGCTTCACCGCCACTCAGAGTCGTCGCTGATTGGCCGAGGCGAAGATAGCCGAGCCCAACTGCGTCCATCACCTTTAGGCGAGAGACGATCTTTGTCACATCCTTGAAGAAAAGAATCGCTTCGCGGATGGTCATTTGTAAGACCTCGTGGATGTTCTTGCCTTTGTATTTGACGTCGAGGATGTCTTGTTTGAAACGCATTCCACGGCAGTCTTCGCACGTCAGCTCGACATCGGCAAGGAATTGCATTTCTATGGTGACAGTTCCGCTGCCCTGACAAATTTCACAGCGTCCGCCGGGTACGTTGAACGAGAAATGCGACGCGTTGTAGCCTTTTGTTTTTGACGTGTTGGTTGCGGCAAAGACTTCGCGAATCGCGTCGTAGGCTTTGATATACGTTACCGGATTTGAACGGGGCGTGCGGCCGATGGGCAATTGATCGACAAGGATAATGTCGTCAACAAGATCGCCGCCTTTTATTTCTTTGAAAAACCCGACGTGCGAATTCCATTCACCGCGCTTTTTCTTCAGCCCGGCATACAGAACGTCGTGAACGAGCGTCGATTTGCCCGAGCCCGAAACGCCTGTTATACAAACAAGCATGTCGAGTGGAATTTTGACCGAAACGGCTTTCAGATTGTGTTCGCGGGCACCAATTATTTCGATCTTGTTCTTGGTGACGGGCCGGCGTTTTTGTGGGACCTTGATCTCGGCGTCACCGCGAAGATATTTTGCCGTGAGCGAGGTTTCGGATTTAAGCAAATTCGCAAAGTTGCCTTCAAAGACAAGATTTCCGCCAAATTCGCCGGCGTGGACACCGATATCGATGATGTGGTCGGCGGCACGCATAGTTTCTTCGTCGTGCTCGACGACGAGCACGGTGTTGCCGATGTCGCGGAGATTTTCGAGTATCTTGATCAGCCGCGAATTGTCACGCGGATGCAGGCCGATGGTTGGCTCGTCGAGAACGTAGAGCGTGCCGACGAGCAGCGAGCCGAGATTTGTCGCAAGTTGAATGCGCTGCGCCTCGCCGCCCGAGAGCGTCGCGGCTAGGCGTCCGAGCGTTAGATAATCTAAACCAACCTCAACCAAAAACTTT
>CAZUEI010000490.1:0-1696 GCA_964618985.1 uncultured Chloracidobacterium sp. | reverse complement strand
CGAAGGTCTCAACTCACGGCCTGTGAGTTGAGACCTTCAAAGGTATTAACGTGTCCTAACGTCGTCCGTCAACTTCCTGTCACGCATCCTTTTCTTAGAGCTGGGGGTTGCTCCAGTTCATTTCGCGATACTGCTTGTAGATGCCCATCACCGAGGGAACGTACTTGGACGTTTCATCCCACAGGATACCGGCCGCTTGGCCATTCTTGATCCACAAGGCCGCGCGTTTTTCGCCGCCATTATACGCCGCCAATCCGCCGTCGACATTGTATTCGTTGACCAACGTCGAAAGATAGCGGCAACCGATGCGAATATTGAAGACCGGATTGAACAGAACATCTTCCGGCGAGCTCCAACTAATATCCTCGTATTTCGCGATATACATCGCGGTGGGCGGCATGAGTTGCATGAGGCCCATGGCGCCAGCCTGCGAAACCGTTTCCGGATTCCAGGTGCGACCGCTTTCGTGCGTAATCGTCGCACAGATCAAATCGATATCAAGTTTCGGATATTTCACGCTCATTTCGTAGATCGTGTTCGCAATTTCGTACTTCTTGGCGGAGTCCATGTTCGGATTGAACCGCGAGATAATGGCGAGCACTTTTTGGATGCTGTATTGGCGCACACTATCGACGTTCATGGCCGAACGCAGGTCTTGCAAGGCGCGCTCCAGTTGATCGATCTTGGTCTCCTGGGCGTTGTAAATGCGCAGGTATCGGAAGCTGAATCCGATCATGCCAGCGCAGAGAGCCACGACAGAGACGATCTTCATGATCTTGGCCGGGCGCAGCTTTGCGATTTTCTCCCCGTAGCTTTCCCCTTTGATCATCTGAACCTCCACGAATAAGTTAGTTTAGTATTTAAGTCGTTCACAGGCTGCTCAAGTTGCTTTATAGTCGCGTCAAATCTGACCAGCCCCTACTCACAACTTTTATAAACCAATCGCTTATTATCGTTTTTCGTTTGAAAATAGCCAGCCGGAGCTTTATTACAACGTAGTAACATATACAAAAGTTGCGTTTTCCAGCTTAGGCTAATTGCCAATACAATTTAAATTTATGTTTTAAATGAGCTTGAGTTTACGAAACCGCTCTCTTCTTTCGGTACGAGATATTTTTATGCAAAGGATATGCCAAGAACGGCTTATGCCTAAGCAGGCTTATAATGCCGTTCAAAAGCGAGCCAAAAGTTGACAAACTGTTCGGGAGTGAGTCACTTATGCTTTTCTAACATGGCGGATTTTGACCATGCAGGATAGAAAAACGTAAAAACCTAACCAATTTCGCCATAAACGACTTTATTTTGTAGGTTTAGAACAAGAAAATACAACATATTGTACTGTCGATTTTTTACCACAATAAGATTAGAAACTGTAGCAAAAAATGTCTGAATCGAGGGAATTCAGGATGGGAATTCTTGTAAAGGTCTGTTATTTTAGAAATAAATTAGGTGTGGATGGTTTCCAAACTGAAGATTGGCCATATTGTCAGGCTCCCCGCCATTCCTTCCATGCAGCTAAACCGGTATTCGTGTGAATTTTCACCGTGTCGTTGGTGTCAAAAGCATATCCGCCGCCAAGCGTTGCGGCAACCGGAATATTTCGCTCTTTTGCCCATTTAAAGATGAGACAATCTCTTTCTGCCAAACCCGCGATCGTCAGACTCAAATCGCCGAGTTGATCATGCTCATAGGGATC
>CAZUEI010000489.1:0-1711 GCA_964618985.1 uncultured Chloracidobacterium sp. | reverse complement strand
CTTCGGTCACAAAATCCTTAGCAATTCTCACGGATTCTATTAGGTCATATCCCAATGCCAAATTCGCTGCTATCGCTGCTGAAAGCGTGCAGCCCGTGCCGTGTGTCGCAGTAGTTTCGATAAATTCCGCTTCAAATGTTTTCAACTCATCGCCGATAAATAAATAGTCATTTGCAACTCGCGTCTCACTTTTCACTTTTCCCTTTTCACTTTTCACTTCCGTCAAATGTCCGCCTTTGATAAGCACGTTCTTTGCTCCGAGCGAACGCATGATTTCAGCCGCGGTCTCGATCGTCTCAAGCGAATCGATCTTTATCCCAGTTATTCTTTCGGCTTCGGGGATATTCGGTGTGATCAAGCCGGCGAACGGAAAAAGTTTCTCTATAAGTGCTTGCAGCGCTGTATCGTCAATAAGGTCGAAGCCGGACGTCGATCTTACGACTGGATCGACGACGATATTTTTTAACTTGCTTTCCCGTATTATGCTCGCCAACTCGGTGATGATCTCAGGTGTCGGCAGCATTCCTGTTTTGAGTGCAGCGATATCGTAATCTTCCAGCACGGGCTCGATCTGTCTCCGAACTGATTCCGCTGTTTGATGCGTCGCACCAAAAACGCCGGTAGTGTTCTGAAAAGTTACAGATGAAACCGCCGCCGCTCCAAAACAGCCGAACGCGGAAAATGTTTTGATATCCGCAATAATTCCGGCGCCGCCTGACGGATCAAGTCCGGCGATCGTCAGACAGACAGGCTGTTTGTGAACCTCTTTCATTCTTTTAGTTTACGGCAAATAGTCCGCAGAGAGTCCGGATCATTCAATGCCCGGATGGCCGCAAAACCACATGCTCCGGCTTCTATGATCGACGAAATATTCGATTCTTCAATGCCGCCCAACGCCAGCACCGGAAAAGGCCGCAGCTTTTCGCTAACCTCAGCCAATGTTGCGGTGCCCTGTGGTTGGTCTTTATTTGGCGTTTTGTAAATTGGGCCAAAGACAACGAAGTCGGCTCCGTCAGTTGACGCATTCGTCGCAGCTTCAGGCGTATGCGTCGAAACGCCAATAATAAATTCGCGTGGAAAATGCTTGTGAATGACATCAACTGGCAGCGAACTTGCGGTGAGATGAACTCCGTCCGCCTTTGCCGCAAATGCAATGTCGGCACGGTCGTTGACCAGCAGCCGCGTCGCAGACCCGCGTGTGATCGCGGCAGCCTCATTAGTCAAATCGAACAGGTGACGAGCCGGCAAACTCTTTTCGCGCAGTTGAACCAGGGAAACTTCTTCTTCGACAGCCAGCTTAATTATATCGATTATTTCGCGGCGTTTATTAGAAAAATTCAAGGCCGTGGCTTCGCCTTTTGTGATCAGATAAATGATCGGCTTATCAATAAGAAAACTCACTTTTCGTTCTGTGTTTCGCCGCCCTTAAGCATTTGGACGCTTTGGTTAAAATGGAGAGCTTCCCACAAGGCAATAGCCAGATTAAGTACGCCGAGCCCAGTCACAGCACCACGAAACCAGGTAGACGCGACGACGTTTGAGATGATCGGAGCGCCGGTCTTGTCTGTAAGATATACGAGCAGATAATTTTCACCCCAAGGCCCAAAAAGAGCATCCCAAGGTGCCAGTATCAAATAAAGGCCGAGCAGCAGGCAAAGAATGATAAAAAAAATGACGGTCAGTCTTTCAACCATACCGTCAGAGTATAACG
>CAZUEI010000488.1:0-1711 GCA_964618985.1 uncultured Chloracidobacterium sp. | reverse complement strand
ATGATGCAGTTTTGCTGAAAATCGGGCAGATCGGCGTATGGCGTTTTGAGGTCTATCGAGGCCGATTCAGCGTATTTGATCAATTCCTTTTGTGCCCACGCGTGAGTCGGACGAGTGAAAGGCTCGATCGCGCCGTCCTTTAACGATAACAGCGGATTTGGAATTACGAGGCCGTAGTCGATGCCGATCGTGTTGCCAAAGCCCTGACAAGTCGGACACGCACCGAACGGCGAATTAAAACTGAAAAGATGCGGCTCGGGTTCCTCGTAACGCGTGCCGTCATATTTGCAGACATAGCTGTCGGAGAATTTGAGCTGCGTGCCGTCGGTGGTTTCGATGACGGCGGCGTGGCCTTCGCGAAAGCATGTTTCGAGCGAATCGACGAGGCGTTGGCGGATGTCACTCGCGGCAGCAAGGCGATCAATCAAAACAAAAGTATTGTCGAAATCGTCGAATGCATAATCTTCCGGCTTTTGAAGCTCGATCATCTCGCCGCCGCGATAGAGCCGCGAAAATCCCTGCTGCAATAGAGAGATCAGAAATGCGGACGTGCTCAGATCTTTTGAAGATTGCTTTGTCTTGCCTTTCCTCGCGCTTTTTACGAGTTCGCGAGCAACCTCATCCTGTGTCGGAAACAGAACGTAAAATCGAGTGCCTTCGGCGAGTTCTTTTAATATCTCATCCGCTGCCGACTCGGGTGAATCTTTTTTGACCTCGCGGCTGCAGACATGGCAGATGGTCGTTCCGGCGCGTGCGAAGAGCAACCGCAGATAATCATAGATCTCGGTTTGCGTGGCGACGGTCGAGCGGGGATTTTTTGTCGAATTCTTTTGCCGGATCGCAATAGCGGGCGAGATGCCGGAAATCTCATCGACATCGGGCTTGTCCATGCGTTCGAGGAACTGGCGTGCGTATGCCGAGAGCGATTCGACATAACGCCGCTGGCCTTCGGCATAGAGCGTGTCAAAAGCAAGCGAAGATTTGCCCGAACCCGAAACGCCCGTAATCACTGTCAGCTTATTGACCGGCAGCCCGACCGTGATGTTTTTGAGATTGTGAACGCGGGCCCCGCGAACGACGATCTGTTCCTCTTTTGACTTCGCAGCCTGCATAGACAAGATTCCCGCGCTGTGCGCAATAGAGTATTTTACCAAATCGCAGGTTGTTGCAGAAGCGTGGGCGTGAGTAAGTTCTTCAGTCGGTCATGGGTCTTGAAATAAAGGACGCGCAGATAATATACGCTATCGACCGGACAATTAGCAGAAATGGCACTACAAGCAAACTGATCGCAATTACGTGGGTAACAAACGGAATCGATCTATCAACCAGTAGGGATGACGATGCACTTAACATCGCAAGAACTATTGATCCTCCTACGCCAAGCAATGCCCAACTAGGTAAGGTCTTGAAGCGTTTTCTCGATAAGAGAGCAATGAAGTACGCAAGAAGGTACGACGTTCCGCCCACGAAAGCGGCGGGCGTCAGTTTTCCAGGACGGAATTGTCCACTGTCCGCGACGAATTGCAATGCAGAACTTACAAATGCGCCGAAAAATACGGCTGCGATCAGATCTAACAGCCAAAGATCCTTCTTTAGAACAAAGTCCTTCATTCAATGTCTAATCCAACTCACCAACGATGATCGTAGCGGCTGAAATTCTCACGCCAGTCTTCGGGCTTGTAGTGGGGCAGGATCGGGATCGTGCCTTCCA
>CAZUEI010000487.1:0-1717 GCA_964618985.1 uncultured Chloracidobacterium sp. | reverse complement strand
TTGCTCGAAAAATATCTCGGCGTGCCGATCGTCAAAATGCCGCAGAACAATGAAAATGCGCTTTTTAATGTGTATAAGCGGGTTTTTGATGTTGCGTTGACGATAATTGGCTCCGTGTTGCTCTTCGTTCCATTCGTCGTGATCGCGTTGCTGATAAAACTGACATCGAAAGGGCCTGTGTTTTACAAACACACGCGGATCGGAAAGGATTGCAAACCGTTCGAGTTTTATAAGTTTCGCACGATGTATGTGAATAATGATGACAGCTCGCATCGTGATTTTGTCAGCGAATTTATAAAAGCCGAAGGAGTTGAAGGCAGCGTTCGAAAGATCACTAACGATCCGCGTGTTACGTCAGTTGGACGATTTTTGAGAAAAACGAGCCTTGACGAACTTCCTCAGCTTTTTAATGTTCTGCGCGGCGAAATGAGCCTCGTTGGCCCGCGGCCGTGTATGCCGTACGAACTCGAGCAATATCAGGATTGGCATCGCCGCCGGTTGGCGGTGATCCCGGGCTGCACCGGGCTTTGGCAAGTAGCGGGACGCAGTGCGGTTGATTTTAATGATATGGTCATACTTGACCTGTTTTACATAGACAATATGTCTCCGCTTTTTGACCTGCGGATAATATTTCGCACGCTTCCCGTGATGCTTTTGGCGAAGGGCGGGCATTAGATAAAAATGAAAGTTGCCGTGATCGGTGCCGGTTACTGGGGCCCGAACCTCATAAGAAATTTTCTTTCTCTTGACGAAGTCGAGATGGTGATAGCCTGCGACCGCGACGAAGATCGGCTCGCAAAAATGCGTAAATCGTTTTACGGCATCGAGACGTCGACGGATTATGAAACGATCATCGACCAAGCAGATGTCGATATTATTGTGATCGCGACGCCGGTTTCGACGCATCATGAGATCGCGAAGCGTGCCCTGACCGCCGGCAAGCATGTGTTTATCGAAAAACCGATGACATCGAGCGTGGCCGAAGCGGAAGAGCTAATAAGCCTTGCCGAGCAGAGAAACCTAAAACTCTTTGTCGATCACACGTTCATCTACACCGGAGCGGTGCGAAAGATGAAAGAGATCATCACTTCGGGCCGGTTGGGCGAGTTATATTATTTTGATTCCGTTAGGATCAACCTCGGCCTTTTTCAGCATGATGTGAATGTTATTTGGGATCTTGCTCCGCATGATCTGTCGATAATGGACTATTTGCTGCAGCAGCAGCCCAAAGCCGTTTCGGCGATCGGAAGTTGCCACGTCGGCAACGACTTGGAGGACATCGCCTATCTGACGCTGGAATTTGAGAATAATCTTCTCGCGCACTTTCACGTTAACTGGCTGGCACCGACGAAGATCCGCCAGACGCTGATCGGCGGCACAAAGTCGATGATCGTTTACGACGACACCGAGGCGAGCGAAAAGGTCAAAATTTACGACAAAGGCATCGACGTGACGACGCGCGAAGGCGTTTACGACACGCTCGTTCAATACCGCACCGGCGATATGCTCTCGCCTAAACTCGACCAGGAAGAGGCTCTCGCCGTCGGGACGCGGCATTTTCTCGATTGTATATTAAATGACAAGCAGCCTCTGACAGACGGCCATGCTGGTCTCAATGTCGTTAGGATACTGGAAGCATCGACTGTTTCAATGCGAGACCGCGGACGGCTTATCGAACTCTGATCAGATGAACGAAACGACATTCACCGACGATTAT
>CAZUEI010000486.1:0-1718 GCA_964618985.1 uncultured Chloracidobacterium sp. | reverse complement strand
CGACATTTAACATAGCCGTCGATTCGATCAAGGAAAGAAAATCGCTGCCGAAATCGTACGAGCCGATCAAGGAGAAGATCGACTATCTCGTCAAGCGTCAGCGTTATTACGGCTACACGGTGATGTTCAACATCAACATCTGCCATAACAATCAGGAAGATGTGAAGCAGTTGACGCAGATCGCGCGCGATTACGGTGTTGCGACCGACTATCACATCAACGAATCGCCGATGACCGAGCAGCCGCACTTCAAACACATCAACGAGAACCAAACTTATCTCACGGAAGAAGACTGGCCAAAGGTTGACGATCTGCTCGATTACCTAAAAGACCTCGCCGTCAACCACGGTTACAAAATGGCAAATCCCGTCACGCATTTTGGGACGATGAAGCAGTTGATGCGCGGCTCGGTTCCGCCGTGGGACTGTCGCGCTGGACAGAATTCGCTCATCATTAGAACGGACGGCACGCTTGCGCCGTGTTTCCCGATGTACTCGGCGACCGTCGATTGGGGCGTCGTCGGTAATCACAAATTCGATGTCAAACAGCTCGACGAGATGAAGACCGAGTGCACAAAGCATTGCCTCTCAACATGCAATTACATTCTCGGCTACTGCTACGACACGAAACGCGTCATCTCATGGGCGCTCAAACAAGCGAAAGGTGGTTTCCGAAGTGTCAGCGGCGCGTTTGACGTTTAGTTATTTTATTTCTTTAAGATCATAACAGTCAGTTGTCCCTGTATCTGAGGGGCGGAGCCGCTGCTCACGTTTGCGTTCACCGAGCCAGGATCGACCCCGACACCTCTGACTTCGATAGTGTGCATTCCCGCCGACAATGTGACAGTCTTGGCAAAGCTCCAGGTGCTGATAGTCTGTGCGATAGCCGCGGTATTCGCGGCCACGATCCGGCGTTGCCCAGCTTGGGCCGAGTTCACGCCATCGATGAAGATCCCAAGATCAACGGCGGCGAAGGCCGTCGAAGACGCACTGGTATTCTGGATGCCTCCGTCAGTCGAGATCGATACGACACTATTGGCCGGAACATTAACCGTTTGTGTCAAACCAGGAATCAGGACATACGAAAAGGTGGAAGGGCCGATCACGATCTGTGAGGTGCCGTAAACCGTCGTCGCATTTTGTCCTAATGTGGCGTTCAAAGTTCCACCGACGGTCAGGTTTCCGCCGAGCGTTCCGCTGCCGCTGATGTTGAAGTTTGCCGAGCTTTGCGGCACGGCGTTTTGGTTCTGGATGTAATTCGAGCTGCCGGCTGTCGGCTGCCGTGCGTCGGTCATTCGCGGATCGGTCGTGACAACAAATTCACTTGCAGCTACACCACCCAGTTGTGCCGCATTTGTCGCATTGTCGGTGTTGAGGCTCTTTACCGAATAGGGAGCGCTGTCGATCTGTTGGCGCGGCGAAAGTGTGTTGAACGATCCGCCACCTGTCGGTCTGACTCTGATCTCAAGAAACCGGCTTGCTCCGGGAAACACGCTTCCAAAATCCAGCGAAACCGCAAAAATGCCGCCCGAAACAGCGACCGGGCTTCGCGTCAGCGTCGAGCCAACCTGCGCCCCGCTCGTCAACGCGTCGTACAACGCAAATTCAAAATCGTAATTGCCGTTCGCCGGATTCGCTCCGTCTTTCAAACTGCCCTGATATGTAAATTCCGTATTTTGTGAAAAGACTGTAACACATAAGAGAAGAACAAACATAACA
>CAZUEI010000485.1:0-1722 GCA_964618985.1 uncultured Chloracidobacterium sp. | reverse complement strand
GAGACGATCACGACTACGCGGCGGCCATTGGCCGATCTGAGATAATTGGCGACTTCAACAATGCCTTCGAGCAAAGCGGTTGCGCCTTCCGGTGGAGGAAAATAGTCTATTGCTTGTGTTAGCAAACTGACATTGGAAGTGAGCGGTTGTTCGAGGCGCGTCGAGTCAGCTACTGAGAACAATGCCGCTTTATCCTTTTCCGGCCTTATCACTCGGCGAAAAAATCTCATAGCCGCTTCTTTTTCAAAATCGCGGGCGATCAAAACACTCGATGAATTATCAAACAACATCGCTAGTCGTATCGGCGTCTCAGACCGCGCAATGTCACCGATCTCGACCGCTTTGCCGTCGATCTTAAGTTCAAAATCCGCGAGTTTTAGATTTGTAAGCGCACGGCCGTTCGCATCCAGCACAGACACAGGTATCGGTACCAAAACCGAATCGACTTTGATAGTCTCGTCAGATTCACCTTTTGCGGCTGGCCTCGGCGTCTGTGTCGGAGCGGGCGTGGCGATCTGCGCAGGAAGATTATTCATCGACGGTCCACTTATGGCTTTAGGCGTCGGCGTTGGGCTTGGCTTCCGCCGGCCCGACTGCGCCGACACTGACGTAACGATCAGTAAAACTGCAATAGACACGAGTCCAATCGACAAAAAAGAAGAATGGGACACGGATCGAAACTGAAAAAAACGGATTTTCGCGGGTCTGAAATAAATTATTATGAAATTTTTCAGATCCGTGTTCATCCGTTTCTTTCCGTGTAAATCCGTGTTCAATTCCTGTCTTTATCCGTGCTCTATCTTTTCCTTTGATTGCAAAACCATCAGATTATATGCCTACACAAAAATTAACTTTACGCCCGCAAACAGCAGCACCAACGCCAAAACACGCCGCAAAGTAATCGAATCAAACCGTTTACTGCCCAGTGTAGAACCGATAATGCCGCCAATAGCCGCCGCACCGATCCACAGCCAGACTGTAGGATCAAGTTTAGTAACCTGTCCGTAGTTTCCGGCGATACCGGCGATGGAATTGACAAGAATAAAAATAGCCGAAACGCCCGCCGCGCGTTTTGTCTCTGACCAGTTCATAAGCAGCAAAACCGGCGTCAAAAAGATGCCGCCGCCAACGCCGACCAATCCAGATAGCAATCCGATAACTGCTCCGATAATAAGACACAACCAGATCGGCGGCGTTTTTGTTTCGGTGTCGCTCGCAAATTTCCACGCCAGCCTTGCCGCCGCGAAAATGAGAACAACTCCGAGCACCATCTTGTAAACTGTCGTCGGCAGCACGATCATCCCGCCGACAAACGCCATCGGCACCGATGCAGCCGCAAACGGCAAAAACAACCGCCACGAAAAATGCCCCGACCGGTAAAACTGAAACGCCGCAATCGATGCCACAAAAACGTTCAGCACCAACGCAGTCGGCCGCGTCACCTCGGGCATCACGCCGATGAACGCCATCACCGCCAAATACCCCGAAGCCCCGCCATGTCCGACCGACGAATACAGGACGGCGACAATGAAGATGGCGAGAATAATTAATATTGGTGCAAATTCCATTGACTTACCCTTCGCTTCTTTGCACCTTTGCGTCTTTGCGTTGAAAATTTTTCAACCACTCGTCCCAATCTGCGAGCGCACGTTCGACCTGTATTGTATGTCGCTCGCGTTTGTTGCGATACTTCTTACGCAGTTCGACCGGCAGCGGTTCGAG
>CAZUEI010000484.1:0-1723 GCA_964618985.1 uncultured Chloracidobacterium sp. | reverse complement strand
GTCGAAAACATCTACGGAGTAATTCATAGCATTGAGTTAATTAGCCCATAATTGACAAAGAGCGAAAAATGTGATCTACTGAGTCTCAGTAGATCACATTTTTAGTTCTTTGTCAATTATGGGCTGATTGGCTCAACGCAAGAAACCACTCCGTAAATATTTTCGACGGCTCGGCGTAAGAACTGTGCCATACGGTCAAGAATAAAATGTTTGCGGAGAATCCGATAGCGTCCGCGGTGACGTTGCAGAAGATACTTCCAATGCAATGCGATCCAGATATTGCCGATCAGCAACGCCAACCCCATCCATAAAAACCGCAGTGCGGGGTTGCGAGCGGTCGTACGTCCGCGCACCTGTTCCAGCAAGCGATAACTGGTTTCAATGCCAAAGCGGCGACGATACCGTTTGCGGAACTCGCGCAACGGCACCTCTTGGGCGTTGAGTATAACATAGATCAGCCACACCGCTTTCTTGGTTCCATTCCGGCGAGCTTGAAAGGTCCGCACCACAGCCAACGGAACCGTGAGTTCGCCCAACCCCTGATTCCGAAACGTGTAGTTGGTGCGATAACTCTTCCGCCCGCGACACAGGGCCCGGGTGCCACCTTTCTTGCCGCGAACCGGAACCGCAACAATGGCGGAGAGATTCGGATCCGCCAAGAGCACGCGAAGCACGGCGATGCTACAAAAGCCCCTGTCGAAATAATAGCGTTTCACCTTGATTTTTAAGGCTTTCACGCGGCGGCGGAGTTGTTTTACAATCTTGGTTAAATCATCATCGGGATGTACAAAGATTACGGCCAACGTGAAGCGAACATCCTTGTGCAGAATGCAAGCCGTGGCACAGCGATAAAATCGCGTCGTCCCTGCCCGGGCTTCGCCGCGACAAACCCAGCAGTCTTTATCCTCGAGATTATCCTTGCCATAGTAGGGTTCGTCGTGCAGATCGATGGCCACCTCTTTGGGATGGTCACGCAACCATGCCGGCAACTGGCTCGCCAAGGCCCGATTACAGTCGCGTTGAATGGCGCGAATCTGGTTCGGGGTTAATTGCTCATTCAGATACCCCCGAACGGTGTTACTATCCGGTGCGCCGGGCAAATCGTTGCAGACGGTCTCAATGTATGTCTGGCGGACGGCGGCGGTAACCAGAATGTGGTAAAGATCCCGGGTTTGGCAAATATAACCATTCGCCGATAAATCAAAATGTTGTTTTAATACAGCAATCGTACAATCCAATGTTTTTCTGTCAGTCAATTTATCGGTTTGGGGTGTAACGGTTTCGGAAATATTTCTTCCTCCTTGAAGAAATATGCGTTCCATCGCTAGTCGTTGTCAAGCTTTAAATTGTGATCTACTGAATCTAAGATTTCGGAGCCGGTCAATTATTCATAGCTATAAATTTTTCTCAACAGCGCTATTTTAATCCGACTTACCCCGCCGTGGAACGGAGCGCGGCCACCAAACGCTGCATTTGAAAATCAAAGTCACCCGAATTGGTAAAGTCGAGATAGGTCAGGTCGGGCAAATCTTCCGGCAATGAGCAGGTTTTGAGCATGAGCGGCAAAATACGATGGGCGCGACCGACGGGATCTTTTTTCTGGATCAACCGCGCCTCGAACTCGGTCCACTCACTAGTGAGCCAATCTGGAGTGAGCACCAGGATAATTTTCCGGCTGCGTTCGATCGCAAGAACCTGAGCGATCGCAGGGCCAACAAGGCGG
>CAZUEI010000483.1:0-1738 GCA_964618985.1 uncultured Chloracidobacterium sp. | reverse complement strand
TTGGTAAGCCAGCCGCCGACCGCTTCGACGAGCATATACACGAACGTCAGCACGAGTGCCGCCGTCAAACGGCCAGTCCGACTGCCCGCGATATCGTCGTTATGTGAATGGTATGCGTTAGCGATGACGGCCTCCGTTGACGCTTAATAGCGCCGAAGCACTCTGCCGTTTCGCAGGGAAATAACGTAACCAGACCGGTTGCCGCGTTCGTCGCCGATCTCAACGTTCGTTTCTACGGATGGCGACTGTATCTGCATCTTGAACGAGCCGTCAGGGCCGGTGTTTACCTGGCGGCCCTGCGAACGGACGACCATGCCAGGCTGCGTTCGGCCGCTGATAATATAAATGTTGCCGCCAAACGGTTCAACGCGCCAATCGCTGGCAGCGATGTCAATGCTCTCGCCGCCGCGTATGACCGCGAATTTCGAAGGGTCGCTCCAGTCAGTCGTTTGACCGGATTTCCCGGTTGCCTTGAGCCGCCAGTAATATGTGCCCGGTGAAAGGCCGGAGAGACGAAAATCACGGGTTTGCATGCCGTTTCGATCCACAAGTACCGAGTCGGACGCAAAATATGGTGACTTCGCTATCTGTAAATAAAAGCTCGAAGCTGGATTACCTTCGGGGTCCGCCCAGGAGAAATTAACCGTCACGCCGCTGCCGGAAGAGTCAACCATCTGAGCTGAGTTTTCCGGCAAACTCGGCCTCGGCGGCGCCATCAATTTCTCACGGGCAGACAATTTGCCTCCGTTGACCGTCGAAAATGTATCTTCACCAAGCGTCGTTTTCTCGCCGTTCAGAGTCGTTTCGACGCCGCCGCGGCTGATGCGTATCTCGCCGCCGTTGGGGCCGTCCGCATTAAAACTTGCATCGGTCTTTGCACCGATCTGGTTTTCGCTCTCGCCAAGTTCGACGATGTTTTTTGTATCGGCCGGCTGCTCACCGGTTCGGACATTTAGCTGTCCGTCGTCAACGCGGACGCGAACATTCTTGCCGCCAAAAAGCGACGTCGTGTCGCGAACCACGACCGTGCTGTTTGGCCTGACAGAATAAACCGAACCGTCGATCATCTGAATGATCGCCCGTCCGTCGGATTGAGTTTGGATCGTATCGCCGGCGGCGACCCACGTCGGATTTTTCACAAGGATCGTTTCGCGTGTCGAAGCCCTCGTTATGCGCACTTCGCCTTCAAAGGAAACGATACGTGCGGCATCCTTTGGCGCATCGCCCGTCTCGACGGTCGCGAACCAGTTGTTGCTTGACGCCCATTTGACCGCGCCGACAACGGCGCCGGTGAGCACAACGATGGCAATTAGCCCGTAGATAGTGCTCCGACGGATGTTCCACCAGTCAACGTAAAATTTGCGGTATTTGTGCTCTTCCATCGAATCGAGGCCTTATTTGTCGTGGCCTTTGGGCGGAAAGATCAGGGACAGCGCCACAGAGGCGGCGATCGTTATGACTACAACTAAAAGCGACAGATTAATGACCGTTTGGTCAAATTCGTGATGCATAAACCTATACAAAAATTGTGCAAAGGCGGAATTATTTCTATCACCCAATATCATTATCAGACCTTCGGCTGCCAGAGGCAAGAGCATTTTTACGCCAATAAAACTCAACACAAAGGCGAGGCCGTATTTTAAGAAATGAAATCGAGCAGCCATCTCGGCCAATAAAAAGAAGAAAGTGCGAAGCCCAAGGATGGCAAAGATGTTAGAAGTATAGACAATAAACCGAT
>CAZUEI010000482.1:0-1740 GCA_964618985.1 uncultured Chloracidobacterium sp. | reverse complement strand
AGACAAGATAAGAACGCTTTCGGAACAGCAAAAAGTGGTTAACGAAATTCGTATAATTACGGGAGAAGAACTAACAACGAACAACGAACAACTAGCAACCATCATTCTTCCCGAGTCACCAATGAATTTCATGTACTCGGATGACCGCGAGTTTCAGCAGTTCATCGGCGATTTTGCGCGGGATAATAACGTCAGCGTTTTATTCAATTCGGCAGAGCCGGAAAAGGGAACGACGAAGTATTTCAACTCCGCCGTGATGGTCGGATCCGAAGGAAACAAGATCGCTCAGTATGACAAGATTTATTTACTGCCGTTTGGCGAGGCTGTGCCGTCGTTTCTTGAAGGGATCGTGCCGGGGTTTGTCGGGAATTTTGCTTACGGCCGCGAATATGATCTGCTTCCTGTCGGCGATGCAAAAGTGGGCGTGATGATCTGTTTTGAGTCGCATTTCGGAGCCTTGAGTCGCGAATATGTCCGCAACGGAGCGGACGCGATCATTGAAATGACCAACGACGGCTATCTCGGCCCGACGCCGGTTTTGCGTCAGCATCTGGCAAATGCGGTCTTTCGTGCCGTCGAGACGAACCGGCCCGTTCTGCGTGTCACAAATGTTGGAATAACGGCAAATATTGACGAAAAAGGACGCGTATTGGACGCAGCTCTACCCTATCAGGAAGACACACGAGTTTGGAGTGTGTCTAAAAGCGACGGCTCGCAGACATTTTATGTCCGATATGGCGATTGGTTTGCGTGGTTGTGTTCAGTTGTGACTCTCGTTCTGATCTTGGTTACATTCAGGAGACGAATACAAACAAATTAAGTTTTCCTCTGCGTTCTTTGCGGCCTCTGCGTTAAAATAGGTTTTCAACGCGGAGAACGCCGAGGACGCAGAAAAAACACATCATGGAACTAACCGACCTACAAACAAAATTCGACGATATCAAAGACAAAGTTGCCCAACTTGGGAGGTTTCTTTGACGCGCCTACTAAACAAGCAGAGCTAGAAAAACTCGAAACACAAATATCGACGCCGGGGTTTTGGGACGATCAGGAAGCGGCTCAAAAGGCCGTGCAGCAGCGCAGCCGTATAGAAAAGGCTTTGGATCGGCAAAAGGCGTTCGAGACGGCGGTGTCCGATACTGAAGTTTTGTTGGAGTTTGCTGCCGAAGATGCCGATTCCGCAAATGAGCTGCAAACTCTTATAGAAAGGCTGGAAAAAGAGGTTGGGGCTGCCGAGATCGAGAGCCTTTTGTCGGGCGAGACCGATCTCAACAATGCTATCTGCTCGATACAGTCGGGTGCGGGCGGGACGGACGCGCAGGATTTTGCTCAGATGCTGCTGCGAATGTACCTGCGTTGGGCGGAGAAAAAAGGCTTTAAAGCCGAGATACTCGACGAGCAATCGGGCAGCGAAGCGGGCCTGAAATCGGCGACGTTTCGCATCGAGGGCGATTATGCTTACGGCCTGCTTGCGACCGAAGCGGGCGTGCATCGGCTTGTTCGGCTGTCGCCTTTCAATTCGGGCGGCAGCCGCGAAACTTCGTTCGCGTCGATGTTCGTTTCGCCCGAGATCGATGAGAATATCGAGGTCAACATTGACGACAAAGACCTTCGCGTAGATACATACCGGTCGTCGGGTGCTGGCGGTCAGCACGTCAATGTTACCGACAGCGCCGTAAGAATTACTCACCTTCCGACCGGAATTGTGGTAACGTGTCAGAATCAGCGTTCGCAGATCCA
>CAZUEI010000481.1:0-1741 GCA_964618985.1 uncultured Chloracidobacterium sp. | reverse complement strand
TTGGAGCGACATCAAAGGCTCCGCGCTGGGCCATCGCTTACAAATATCCGGCTCGACAGGCAACGACCAAACTGCGTTCGATCGAAGTGAGCGTCGGCCGCACGGGAGCATTAACTCCGATTGCCATCCTCGAACCCATCCTGCTTGCCGGAACGACCGTTGGGCGCGCGTCGCTGCATAACGAGGATGAGATAAAGCGGCTGGATCTCAAAATAGGCGATTGGGTAATGATAGAAAAAAGCGGCGAGATCATTCCGCAGGTGTTATCGGTTGTTGCCACAAAGCGTGATGGGAGCGAGACGGAATTTGAATTTCCCAACGTTTGCCCCGTTTGCGGTTTCGATGCCGTAAGGCCCGAGGGCGAAGCGGTTCGCCGATGCATAAATACCGACTGCCCGGCAAAGATCAAAGGTCGCCTCGGATATTATGCATCTCGGCGGGCAATGGACATTGAGGGTTTGGGCGACGTGCTGATAAATACGTTGGTTGATAACGGGATGGTAAAGGACGTTGCTGATCTCTATTCTCTGACGCTCGAACAGGTTTCAGGACTCGAACGCATGGCCGAAAAATCGGGAACCAACCTGATCGAACAGATCGAGGCTAGTAAGACACGCGGGCTGCAAAGACTGTTATACGGCATTGATATTCGTCACGTCGGCGAGCGGTATGCAAAGATATTGGCGAATCATTTTCGCAGCATCGACCGTTTGGCTGAGGCTTCGGTGGAGGAACTGGATGGCATTCACGAGATTGGCCTTGCTGTCGCCGAGAGCGTTCGCGAATGGCTTCGCGATCCGCGAAACATTGATCTTATCGCGCGGCTTAAAGCCGCCGGAGTAAAAACAGAAACAGACGCTGCTAGCACAGCAATGCTCGACGAGCGTTTTGTCGGCAAGACTTTTGTCCTGACGGGCAAACTCGAAAATTATACTCGCGACGATGCCGCCAAACTGATCGAAGACCGCGGCGGCCGCGTCTCGTCCTCCGTAAGCAAGAAAACCGATTTCGTCGTCGCCGGCAGCGATGCCGGGTCGAAATTGACCAAGGCGGAGAGTCTAGGTGTAATGGTAATCAATGAAGCACAATTCAAGGAGATGGTAAATGAATGATCCTTATAAAGAACTAATCGACAAACTGAGCGAATCTGAGCGTATGCTGGTCACATACTTATTTTGGGATACAGCGAAACAGATTATCCTTGACAATGCACCCAAAGATTTGAGTGAGAACCAGCTAAAGCGCTACGTTTATGAGAAGATGTATGACGAACCAGCCCCAGCCGGAGTCTGGACATAGAGGAGGTTTCACATGTTCAATTTAGCTGATTCGTGGCATTTGTGGCTATTGGTTTTTGTTATCGCGATCGTAGCAATAATTGGTAGGTATAAAGCAAAGGACTTAAAAACTCCTGAAAAAGAACTGTGCAACCTCCGCTTATCAATAATCCTTTTTGGAATTGTGGCCTTTTTTGCACTAATGACACAGCCTATCTTCTATCATCACTCTTATATCCCAGCCGATTTTAAAACGCTCGAAGATGCTCGTGAAGTCATAAAAGACTTGGATTCAGATTTGAAAGAAGTAAATGAAAATTTAGAAGATGCTTCGCGGGGTCTCAGTTTGATTTTGCTTGCACTTTTTGTTGGAGTTTTACCTTCAATACTAAATTTTGCTAGAGCTATAGTTCCAGTTAACCCCGAGGACAACGATAAAGATATGATTTCGATCTTTGATAGAG
>CAZUEI010000480.1:0-1742 GCA_964618985.1 uncultured Chloracidobacterium sp. | reverse complement strand
ATTAACCGATTTGAAACCAACTAATATCAAAGACCCTGAATATTTTCACAAGGTAGTGGATTGCCAATGGGCCTGTCCCGCGCACACGCCTGTGCCGGAATACATCCGCCTGATCGCCGAGGGCAAATACACCGAAGCGTACATGATCAACTGGGATTCGAATGTGTTTCCCGGGATTTTGGGACGCACGTGCGACCGGCCTTGTGAACCGGCCTGCCGTCGCGGACGCATTGATGAAGAGCCCGTTGCTATTTGCAGGTTGAAACGCGTCGCTGCCGACAATAAAGATGAAGTAAAACACCTGATGCCGCAGGCGCCGTTTAAGCCGAACGGCAAAAAGGTCGCGCTGATCGGTGCCGGGCCGGCTTCGCTGACGGTCGCGCGCGATCTCGCTCCGCTTGGTTACGAGATACATTTGTTTGACGAACAGTTCAAGGGCGGCGGTTTTATGCTGTCGCAAATTCCGGCGTTTCGTCTGCCTGAGACCGTGCTTGACGAAGAAGTCAATTACATTCTTGATCTCGGCATTCACACGCATTTCAAACATTATGTCGATTCACTGAAAGGTGTGCTTGAGCAGGATTACGACGCGGTGTTTGTCGGAACCGGAGCACCGCGTGGAAGGGAATTGAAAATTCCCGGCCGCGAAGAAGGCGACGCCAATATTCATATCGGCATCAACTGGCTTGGCAGTGTCGCGTTTGAGCATACGAAGAAGATCGGCAAGACGGTGATCGTCCTTGGCGGCGGGAACACCGCGATGGACTGCTGCCGCACGGCGCGACGGCTCGGCGGCAAAGATGTAAAAGTTATCGTGCGTTCGCCGTTTGCCGAAATGAAAGCCTCGCCGTGGGAAAAAGAGGACGCACAGCACGAGGACATTCCGATCATCGACAACCATGTGCCGAAATCGTTTGTGATCGAGGACGGCAAGCTCAAGGGCGTGATGTTTGAGAAAGTCGAGGCGAAATATGACGAAGCTGGGAAGCGTTCGCTCGTGCCGACCGGCGAGCCTGAGGTTTTCTATCCTGCGGATGATGTGCTTGTTGCGATCGGACAGGAGAACGCTTTTCCGTGGATCGAACGCAACATCGGGCTTGAATTCGACAAATGGGAGATGCCGGTCGTCGATAAAACGACGTTCCAATCGACCAATCCAAAAGTTTTCTTTGGCGGCGACGCGGCGTTCGGGCCGGAGAATGTCATTACTGCCGTCGCGCACGGGCATCAGGCGGCGGTCTCGATCGACCTGCTTTGCAAGGGCGAGAATTTGCTGACCAACCGGCTTCACCCGATGGTGAATCTTGTCTCGCAGAAAATGGGAATTCACGAATGGGCTTACGACAGCGAGATCGACGAATACGACCGCCTCGTCGTGCCGCAGGCGCCGAAGACAAAGACGCTCGTCAACCGCAAGCAGGAAGTCGAGATGGGCTTTGACCGGCTCGCGGGTTACAAAGAGGCCGAGCGGTGCCTCAACTGCGACGTGCAGACGGTCTTTGACGCGCCGAAGTGCATCGAATGCGACGCCTGTGTCGATATCTGCCCGACGAGCTGCATCACCTTCACTGCCAATGAGGACGAGCCCGATCTTCGCCAGCACTTAAAGGTCCCGGCGTTGAATCTAAAACAAGACGTTTACGTCGCCGACGGCCTCAAGACAGGCCGCATCATGGCAAAGGACGAGGACGTCTGCCTCCACTGCGGCCTCTGCGCCGAACGCTGCCCCACCGCCGCCTGGG
>CAZUEI010000479.1:0-1744 GCA_964618985.1 uncultured Chloracidobacterium sp. | reverse complement strand
GAACGGCTCAACATTATAGACGATTTCGTTTCGTGGAGACTCCCGGCCTTCGCTGATAGTCGGCCATACGTCCATTCCATCGAGCGGTTTCCCTTTGCCTGTCGAATTGCCCCCGACAAGCTTCGCGAGCGTCGGCAACATATCAACGAGATGGATTGGTTGATCGACTTTTCCGGGTTTAATGTGTCCGGGCCAATTTGCCAGCGCAACTACTCTCGTGCCTCCCTCATACAAGGTGCCTTTGCCTTCACGGTATGGACCGTTGTCGCTTGGAAGCTTCAATTTGGAAACGTCGATCTCTCCGGCAAAGGTTGCCGAGCGGTTTCCGCCGTTATCGCTCTCAAATATGACGAGCGTATTCTCGCGCATGCCGCGCTTCTCGAGCGCCGCAAGCACCGCCCCGATTTGATCATCCATGCAAGAGACCATCCCGGCGTACGTGCGCCGGGTAAGATCTTCGATATTTTTATACCGATCGATATATTCTTGCGGAGCTTGATAAGGGGCGTGGGGTGCCGTGAACGTCAAGTAAACAAACAGCGGTACCTCAGTGTTATGTTCGCTGATGAGCTTCACCGCGTCTTTTCCCAATAGCTCCGTTACGTAACCGGGCTCTTTTACCTTTTTATTGTTGCGATACCAGTCGACGACGCCGTGTTCTTCATGGCTGTAATAATCTATCTCACCGAGCAAAGGTCCGTACTGGTAATCAAACCCGCGTTGATTCGGCCAATATTTTTTGTCTGCATGCCCGAGATGCCATTTGCCGACGATCGCTGTTTTGTAGCCATCCGCTTTGAGCTCCTGAGGCAAGATCCATTCATCCGTCGGTAGACCATAGGTGTGGCCGCCAAGGATGACGATCGTCTGCAGCCCGTAGCGAAAAGGATATCGCCCAGTCATCAATGCGGCGCGCGATGGAGTGCAAAGCGGCTGGGTATAGAACTGCTCCAGCTGCGCGCCCGTTTCAGCAAGCTTGTCAATATTCGGCGTCTTAATGTCGGAGCCGTGGTAACCGACATCCTTCCATCCAAGATCGTCTGCCACGATATAAATGATGTTCGGTTTCCGGCTTGCGTCCGCACTCGCCGGTTCAGCGTAGCAGGGAGCGGCAAAGGCAAGCATGAGAATGGTTGCAAAGCTTGTGACTAGGCGGTGTGACATAGCGATCTCCAATGCTTCGTTCGGCCACGGCCGAGTTTAAAATGCGGTGTACAAACGCGCTCCGAGCACCCACGAAGAATCCACGTGCTTCTGGCTCGGATCGATCCATTGAATATCCGGTGAAAGCTGGATCGCGGGAGTCAAGGCGAGTTCGTAAAACGCCTCAAAGCCCTGCGCATCCTCAAACCGGAGCTGGGACGTAATGCGATTTTCTGCCGCCCAGGCATAGTAATAGCCGATGCCGAAACGATCTGCGTCGCGGCCTGCGATCATTCCTTTTCCGCCGATGCCGGTGCTCACGAAGTTATGAATCGGATTCGCATCTCCATCCGAAAGTCCATAACGCGCAAAGACGCCTATGCCTTTATCGACTGCTGAATCCGGTTGATAAAAATACTGGTCGGCGTTCCAGTATGCCGACCAAGAATGATCTGCCTGGTGCACGGGAAGATTCGGAATAATCAGATTTGCCGAGTTTTGATCGAGGTCTGCATAGTCGCTGGTAGAATACGTTGTCCCGATGAGCTGATGCCCGGTTTTCCCGAAAAATGCGGTCGTGTAACGGCCTTCAAGAGCAAAA
>CAZUEI010000478.1:0-1750 GCA_964618985.1 uncultured Chloracidobacterium sp. | reverse complement strand
TCGGACGTAGATGCGGTGCTTGATGGTGATATCGATGAGTTTATTCAGGAATTTCTTGTTTTCAAGAAAGGAGCTGTTGCAGAAGCCCGCACGAAGTAAGGGCACCGCGACGATATTCAATGATAGCGAGACACGAGCGCTTAGATGAATTCGGTTATGAGGTCTGGGAAGAAAATACCTTTCCGCTCGCCTATCTATTGACCTTTCGGACGTTCGGCACATGGCTGCACGGCGACGAACGCACGTCTGTAAAACGCGACGGGTGGAATAGATACGGACATCCACGGTACCGACAAAACAAAACGCTCGAGAGATGGATGGCGGAAGAAATGGATCAGCCTCCGTTTCTCCTAAACGATCAAATGCGTTCCGTTGTCGAGGCAGCCATACGAGAACTCTGCGACCGACGACGGTTTTTACTCCAAGCAGTCAATGTTAGGACGAACCATGCCCATGTGGTGCTTTCGGCGGCGCAGGAACCTGAGAGAATAGTTGACGCTCTAAAGGCAAATGCCACGAAATTACTAAGGGAAAATGCCCTGATTGGTTTGGATACTATAGTCTGGTCAAGAGGCCGTAGTCGCCGCTATTTGTGGAAGCCTCGGCATGTTCAGGCGGCGATAGAATATACGCTTTATGGTCAGGGAGATTTTGTTATGCCCGATTGAGTGTTTATAGCGGGTGCCCTTACTTCGTGCGGGCTTCTGCAACGATTATGAAGATTTGTCCAACATGCAATGAGGTCTATAAGGACGACGACATTAATTTTTGTCTCGCCGACGGCACCACTTTGCTCAAAAAAAAGGGCGGTAAGGCGCCGAAGCATTCGCATTGGAACGACGTTGTCGCCGTAATTCTCGCCGCAGTCGCGGTGCTTGTATTTTTGTGCTTGGTTACAAGCAGCACGGATGACCGTTCGCTGATCTCAACAGGCGGCGGGCTACCAAATACAAAGAACTGGATCGGCGTTGTTGGGGCGAATATTGCGGCCATTTTCTTTAGCGCGTTTGGCTGGACTGCGTATCTTGTACCGGTATTGATCGGCATCATTGCCTGGCGCGTTTACAATTCGGATACGCTAGTTCCACGAGCCGCGCGTGCTGCCGGTTTTATTTTCTTTGCGGTCTCGCTTTCCGGTTTGATCGCTCTTTTTGGCGGTTACGGCGCGATCGTCGGCGAGGCCACAGCTCAAACTACGGCACATTTTATCGGATCGATCGGGGCCGGCATCCTGCTGTTTGCCATTTTCATAAGTTCGATACTCCTGATAACAAATTTTACGCTCGAAGGGTTTCTGAGCAATTTTGACTTTGCCGGTGAGAAGTTAAAGATTTGGGTTGACGAATGGCGTACGAAACGCCAGTTGGAACGTTCGCCCGAAATAGCAGCCGCCGCAAAGAAACGCGTAGAGAAACGCAAAGGCAAACGCGAGCATACGGAAGAAGCCATTCCGCCGACGATCGCGGTTGCTGAAGTGGAAGCGATGGCCGCTGCCGCCGCTGTTGGACGCAGCGAGCCGCTGTTTGCAGACGACGATCGAGTTTCGATCCCGACGATAGATTCAACGGACAAGTCATACGAAACACAAAAGGTTCCGGAGCCTGAGATCGAAAAGCCGCCCGTTGAAATAAAGCCTGAGAAAGAGAAAGCTGACGAAACGCCGACAGTTGACGAAGAGGTACAAGACGAATTGTCTATACCAACTGGCACGCAGAACTTTGACAGGTATAAACTCCCGGAATCGGCCTTG
>CAZUEI010000477.1:0-1751 GCA_964618985.1 uncultured Chloracidobacterium sp. | reverse complement strand
GGGCTTCGGCGATCTCAAATATTTTTTGCTCGGCACTGTCGAGGATGACCTCGGCATCGTCCTCTTCGGCAAGGGCCTCGCCGGTGATCGCGTTGCAGGTGCGGATAAGATTCCGGATCACCGACTTGTCGCGGACGACCTTGACGTATTCCTCGACTTTCGAGAAATGCGGCAGGCCGAATGTGAGATTTGTGATGGCTGTGATGCCGCCCATCGATTCGAGCGAGCCTTCTTTCTTCAGCTCTTCGCCGATGAGTATCGGGTCGATCTGCTTTTGTTTTTCAAATAGGGCTGTCATCGCGGCAAAAACGCGGCGATTCATCGGCGAGTAAAAATCCTCGGGCTTGAGATGCTCAACGGCCTCGGCGATCACCGAATTATCAAGCAATATCGCACCTAAAATGACACGCTCGCTCTCTTCGCTGCTCGGGAGCGGTTTTTCGAGGTATTGCTCACGTCGATTGTCGGGAAATACGCTTGCCATTTGTTGAAAAAACTTGCGGGAACGAAGCTAATTTTAGCCACAAAAAACGGCCTTGTCTAAAGGCCGTTATCGAAAGTTGATAACATCAAATAATATGGATGTTTACGGTGAAAGTCTGAGAAAGGACCCACGAAAAACACGAAACACTCGAAAAAAAAGAGAGTCGTATATTCCGTGTTTTTCGTGGGTACTTATGTCTTAGAGCTATTCAGCCGTTTCTTCTGCAGGCGTCTCTTCAGCTGCCGGAGCAGCTTCTTCAGCAGCCGCTTCTTCGACGGGCGCCTCAGCTTTAACTTCCTCAGCTTTAGGCTTAGCTTCTTTCTTTGCCTTTCGCTCTGGTTTTGCCTCGACTTCGCCGCCCTCGGCGGTTACGATAACCGGCACGGAGAGGATAACATCACGATAGAGTTTAACGTTGACCGTATATTCGCCCGTTTCTTTGATCGCATCTCTAAGGACGATCTTACGGCGATCGATCTCGTAGCCTTTTGCCTGAAGTGCTTCGGCGATGTCCATTGACGTAACCGAGCCAAAAAGCGTTCCATGCTCGCCCGACTTGCGCTCAAAGTTGAGCGTGATGCTCGCCATTTGATCGCGCTGGGCTTCGGCGCTTTCCCTATCGACGGCGGCCCTTTTCAGAAGCGCGGCTCGTTCCTGTTCGATCTGCTTAACGTTGCCTTTGGTCGCCAGAGACGCCAGACCGTGCGGCAACAGATAGTTGCGGGCGTAGCCGGCTTTTACCTTTACGATATCGCCGCGTCCGCCGAGATTATCGATCTCTTCGCGTAATAAAATAGTTGTGTTTGACATGTTGTATAACCTCCTAGTCCGCAACGAACGGCAGCATTGCCATCGATCGCGCACGCTTGATCGCCTTAGCGAGACGGCGCTGGTCCTTTGCCGAGATGCCCGAAATGCGGCGCGGCATGATCTTGCCACGCTCGGGCACAAACTGCCTTAACAGATCGACATCCTTCCAATCAAGATAGTCCGGCACCAAATAACGCGCCCTGCGACGCTGATATCGCCGCGGGCGGTCGCCAATGACGTCTTCGCCAACGCCGAAACCATCTCTGTCATCCAACATTTCCAATTCATTTTCTGCCATAACTTTCTCCTATGCTTCAGCAACGGCCTCCGATGTTTCCTCTGTCTTGCGGAAGCTTGCGCGTTTTGCCGAACGCGCCTCGCGCTTGGCACGAATCTTATCTGCCTTCTTGCGATCTTCGTCAACACGGACGGTGATGTAGCGCATGATCATGTCGTT
>CAZUEI010000476.1:0-1753 GCA_964618985.1 uncultured Chloracidobacterium sp. | reverse complement strand
ATCGCAAGCGGTTCGAGCGTGTTTGTGTTTCGGAACGCGCCGCGGGCAGCAAAACGTGTTATGGCTGCTAAACCGGTTCGGACACAGGCGGCTCGATTGCAGACTGTTGCCCGAATTAAGAAGCAATATGAAACCATCGCCCGCACAAATCCGAGACCTAATCGGGAAAAGATCGTGACACCGGACAACATTCCGCGGATCAAGAGTTTGCCTCCGGATAAGGGGTCGAAGCTTTTTGCCGGCGTCGGTGAATACTACATTCAACAAAATGACATTGAAAACGCGATCGATGTATTTCGCGAGGCGATGACTCTCGACCCAAAGAATATAGCCGCGAAATTGGGTTATAGCGAGGCGCTCGCACTGAAGGGGAATGACCAACTGGAAAAGAACCAGCCTGACAAGGCAAAGGCACTCTTTACAGAAGCGCTTGCTTACAATGTAAAGAATTCAGCAGCATACTTTGGTTTGGGCGAAGTCTACAGCGAGCTTGATCAGACAAGCGACGCTATCGCCAGTTACGAGAAGTCGCTCGAAAACGATCCGAAGCTGACTGAAATTTATGTGCCTCTTGGCATCCTGTATTTTCAAAGCGGCGCGATCGCAAAGGCCGACGAAATGTTGACCAAGGCCTTAGCCGCTTCGCCGGAAAGAGCGGAAACACAATACTTTTATGGTCTGTTGCGGTCGTCGCAGGGACGTAACGAAGAGGCTTTGCCGGCGTTTCAAAAGGCACGTGCGATCGATCCGACTTATGCCGAGGCATTTTACAGGGCCGGTGAAACTCTGGACGCTCTTAAGCGTTCGGGCGAAGCCGTTGCCGAATATCAAAATGCAGTCGCGATTAAGAAGGACTATTTTGATGCGTGGTTCGGCCTCGGCGGAGCGCAGTATGATGTCGGGAACTACGCCGGGTCGGTAGATGCATTTGCCAATGCAAAGCGCCTCAGAAACGACAATTGGCAAACCAATTCCGGACTTGGCGACGCCAATCTGAAACTTGGCAACTATGACGCTGCAGCCTCAAACTTTGAGCTCGCGATCACGTTATTGACACGGGTGAAGGATTTCAACAAGGAAACGGCCGCTGACCTTTATAGCAAGCGTGGATTTGCCATCGGGCAGCAATGTCCGATCAATCAGAGAAAGTCAATTCCTTGTCAATGGCCATCGGCGATAAGGGCGCTGGAAAAAGCGGTTGAGCTTGGCGGCAAACCGATCGACTATACGAATCTCGGCTGGGCGTATTTCAACGCCTCGCGTTTAGATAAAGGCAACAAGATGGTTGCCGACCAACAGGCCAAACTCCAACTCGCAAAAACCGCGCTGCAAAAAGCGTTAGACGCAGATCCGACATTTATCGACGCCGTGCAAAACATGGGCGTCGTGCAGAACGACCTTGGCGATTTTCGCGGTGCGATCGAGACGTTTAAAAAGGTCATCGAAAAGCAGCCGAATTGGGCATTTACCCGATACGCACTCGGCTCGGCGTATTTTTTGCAGGGTGAATACGACAATGCAGCGGCGGCGTTTCGGGCGGCTTTAGATAAGGACCCCAATTACATAGCCGCGTTATCGAGTCTCGGCAGCCTTGAGGTCAAGCGCAAGAATTTGAAGGAAGCGAACAAGATCCTCGAACAGCTCAGACAAAAAGATGTCGACGCCGCCCGAACACTCGAACAGGAAATAAGACTGTCTGGCTTTAAGCTCAAGTGATAGACGTGCGGCAAAATGTTCCGCTTGCACCGCTGAC
>CAZUEI010000475.1:0-1756 GCA_964618985.1 uncultured Chloracidobacterium sp. | reverse complement strand
GTTGCATTTATGCTATACTATTGCATACACGCATTCGCGTGCGGCTTGATATTTGAAAAACGATGAGGCGGCGGGACAACAATGGGACAAGCCGGACAAAACGCCGCAGGACACGCGGGACGGTCGGGACAACATGTACACGCGGGACACGCGGGACACTCGGGACAAGGCGGGACAACTACTTCTCCCAATCGTCGGTGTGGAAAGTTCCCTCTTTGTCGATCCGCTGGTATGTATGTGCACCAAAGTAGTCGCGTTGGGCCTGGATCAAGTTTGCAGGAAGCCGCTTCGCACGGAATGCATCCAAATATCCCAGTGCCGAGGCAAAACACATCGCCGGAATACCGTGGCCGATCGCGGACGAAACCATTTTTCGCATGCCTATCGAGCCGGCTTTCACGACCTTTGCAATGTTGTCGTCGAGCAATAGGTTTTCAAGCGTTGCGTCGGCCGAAAATGCCGCGGTGATCATATTCAACTGATCCGAACGAATTATACATCCGCCACGCCATATGCGTGCGATCGACGCGAGATCGAGACCAAAGCCTTTTTCGACCGAGGCCGACGCGAGCAGCGACATCCCTTGGGCGTAAGAGATCAGAAAAGCCGCCGCAAGGGCGTTTTCGATATCTTCGAGATCAAGCGACGAATGATGATGTGTCAGGTCGATATCAAATTGCTCGGAAAGTTCCTTTCGAAGGCCATTCTGAGCCGAGATCTGCCGCATTGATACGGCGCTGTCGATCGTCGGAACTGCCACGCCAAGATCCATTGCGGCCTGCGATGTCCATTTGCCGGTGCCCTTTTGCCCGGCTGTATCGAGTATCTCGTCGACCAGAAAACGGCCCGTATCCGCGTCTCGCCTGCGAAGAACGGTCGCCGTTATCTCGATAAGGAAAGAACTGAGTTTGCCGGCGTTCCATGTCGCAAAAACGTCGGCGATCTTGTCAGCAGGCAGATCCACAATACGCCTCAGATGGTCGTAGACCTCAGAAATGAGCTGCATCATCGCGTATTCGATGCCGTTATGGACCATCTTGACAAAATGTCCGGAAGAGCCGCTGCCCATGTAGGCAACGCACGGTTCCCCATTTACTTTGGCGGAAACGGCTTCGAGCGTTGCGGCGATGCGATCGTAATGCTCTCGCTTACCACCGGGCATTATCGACGCACCGTGCCGGGCACCTTCTTCGCCTCCGCTGACGCCGATGCCCATAAAGCCGATGTTCCTGGCGTCGAGTTCGGCGATGCGACGTTCGGTGTCGGTAAAGTGCGAGTTACCGCCGTCGATAATAAGGTCGTCTTCGTCAAGGTGCGGCACGAGATCGGCGATGACCTTGTCAACGATCGGTCCGGCAGGCACGAGCAGCATGATGTTGCGTGGAGATTCGAGCTTGGAGAGAAAATCGGCAAGGTCGCTCCCGACATCGACGGGCATACCCTTGCCCTCGTCGAGAAGCAATTGTCGCTTTGCCGCATCGAGGTCATAACCAACGCCGCTGATTCCGTGTTCGGCGATATTGAGGAGAAAATTGCGGCCCATCGTACCGAGACCGATCATACCGAAGTGAGCTTTCATGACTCAGATTATAACCACAGAGAGCACAGAGGACACTGAGAAATGGACGGAAAGTAGATCGATCTGATGAATTTTTTAAAAAACTCGGTGGACTCAGTCGTCTCTGTGGTAAATTTTCTCTTTATGAGATCACTACACGAAGCTATTCGTCCGACGACAATTATCCGTTCATCGAAG
>CAZUEI010000474.1:0-1759 GCA_964618985.1 uncultured Chloracidobacterium sp. | reverse complement strand
CGGATATCGACCGATATCGTGCGGTTTGTGTCGTAGTCGTAGTAGAAATCGTTGCCGAGGCCCTCGAAATTGCCGTCGAAACAGATGCCGACCTGTTCGCCTTTTGCGTTAAGGATCGGTGATCCACTGTTGCCGCCGATGATGTCGGTCGTCGAGAGGAAGTTGACGACGACACTATCGCCTTCGCCGTAGCGGCCAAAGTCGCGGGCATTCTGCAGGTCAACCAACTCTTTCGGTGCGTCGAAAGGCTTTTCACCAGTGTTCTTTTCGATCATTCCTTTCATCGTCGTGAACGGCGAGCGGAACTCGGCCTCGCGAGGGCTATAGCCTTTGACGTGGCCGTATGAGAAACGCATCGTAAAGTTTGCGTCAGGATACATCGTCGCCGTGCCGCGCATCTCTTTTAACGCCTGCATGTAAAGCTGGCGCAGACGGTCGATGCTGGCGTTGAATTTAGCTCCGCGAGCTCCGAGAGCCGCCTTTTCCTCTACAACCCCGGCGAGAAACGGGTGTTTTGTCTGGATCTCTGCCCACGACATATTCGCGATAGCAAAAACCGTCTCCGGAGTAGCCTTGTCGCTCTCGGTAGCCTCGCTGGCAAACGCAGCTTCCGCATCACGCCTCGCCCTGCCGGTCGTTCCGGCAAACTTATTGTCGTATGCCGCAAACCGCTGATTTGCCGGAAGAGCGTCGAACGCTTTCAAGAAAAATTTGAGCATCTCGCGTTCCTGCACCGGCTCACGCTTCTTAAAAGCTTCAGTAATAGCGGCCTTCTGCTTATCATCTAGCTTTTTTCCTTGCTTTACGGCCGTTGCGGCGTTCACAACCGCACCGGAAACCGTACCCGAGATTGGATCGGGAAAACGCCGCATGATTACGTCGCGTTTTGAGGTTGCATTTGTTTCCTCGGAAAGCGATTTCAATTCGGCAAGCAATGTGCCGTATTTTTTCTGGCGCATCGGATCGGCCGCGATCCACGCCGCCATACGGGTTTCTTCGGCTTGCCGAGCCTGAACGACATTTGCGCGTCTCAGGCGAATTGCGCCGCCATCAAAAGCCTTTCGCGAGTTGTCGAAGCTCGCAATCTCGCCCTGAAACTTGATGCGCTTCTCTTCATCGGTAGACCCGATCTGGCGGAGAACGTCAGCCTCTGCTCTAAGCCAGTTGGCAAGAAAAGGGAAGTTGGCGTCGCGGGCGTATTCTATAGACTGGCTTTCGCGGTAACGCGTAGTGCCGCCGGGAAAACCAAGCACAAACACAAAGTCGTTTTCCTTCAGGCCGCCGATATTCATCGTCAAATATTTTTTTGGCTTGTAAGGCACGTTGTTCGGCGAGTATTCCGCAGGTGTGCCGTCCGGCGCGACATAAGCACGCAAAAACGTGAAATCGCCTGTATGCCTCGTCCATTCGAAGTTGTCCGGGTCGCCGCCGAATACGCCAATGTTTCGCGGCGGAGCATAAACTACGCGGATGTCGTTGATCTGCGATGTTTCGTAAAGGTAATAAAAATAACCGCTGGCGATGCCCTGAATAACGATCTTCGAGCCTTTAGGAGCCTTTGCTTCTTCTGCGGCCTTAAGTGAGTCGGTGTTCTTTTTGATCGCCGCTGAAAGCTCCGCTCCCGACAAATTTTCCGTGCCGGCCTTGATCTTGGCGGTCACGTCCTCAATGCGGTTGGTAAGCGTGATCGAATAAGGCTCTTCACCGTTCATCGCCCGTATCTCGCCGGCGCGGCTGCCGGCGTTAAAGCCAGTTTCGA
>CAZUEI010000473.1:0-1761 GCA_964618985.1 uncultured Chloracidobacterium sp. | reverse complement strand
CGCTGACATCGCAAAGGCCGTTTCGCGCCCCATCGCCGGTCGAGGAAGCAAAAAAATACCTGATCGAATGGGCGGGCATCGAATTTGATCCTGCGATCGTCAAGGTCTTTCTTGCGGTCAGCGAACAGCACCGGCAGCGGCAGGAGGCTCATTCCTAGCATGCACGGCCCGACAAAGATCACACCAAAAAGCTGGCTCGCATTCGATCTGAATATCCTGCGTCGAATGACCTTCACATCGGTCGCGTTGCCGTTTACCGACCAACCCGCGCTCGGCTCATATCTGAAACGATGGGACGTGCGCGTTGCCGCCAACGATCCGATGCAGTCTGCATGGACGCGGGCATCGGCACAGATCGCAAATCCCGGCGAACGCCTTTCGTCCGACGACGTTAATATTGTTCTCGAAGACGCTTATGTTCCCGGTTATCGCCTGCATAATCCGGCGCTGACAAATTGGTTCAGCGAGACGGATTCGTGGTGGTTCGATAATGTCCGGCAACGCATCGACACGCTCGCGTCCCCGCTCGCTCGTGCGATCGCTTCGAGCATTGCGATGGCCACGGGCGATTATGTGCTCTCGTTTACCGAAGACACACGCGAACTGCGCCAGCCGCTTTCAAACGTCTTTCGCCGCATCTGGTCGATACAGCCTGAGCCTTACAATAACGGGCAAAATAATAGCTGTCATAACGGCACCGCCGACTCGTTTATTTCCGAAACGTTTACCGATCTGATGTTTCTCCGGCTCCCGCCGGTGCATACGCAGACCACAAAAACATTTCTCGGCCGCTCAGCTTGGCGCGAGGAATGGCTGCGCGGAGGAAGCGATTTTTGGGAGGCTCTGGAATCGAGCCTCGCCGGACAGCTCGGCGTCGCAACCGAAACAAAATCGCAATATCTGCATCTGCTCGAAGAAACACTGCGAAAAGCCTCGCATATCAGCAACTGGGCCATCGCCCACGTCGAGACCGGCTTCATCCAAACAAACGACATAGTAGAAACCATCGGCCGCACCCGCCGAGTCGATACCGTCTATACAAAAGACTTTTCCGAATTGACAGGGACGAAAGCAGTGATAATTACTGCATGATCCGGACGCAAAGACAAAAAATTGTCCACAGATGAACACGGATAAACACAGATAAGATTAATTTTTTGTATTTTCATATCTGTGTTCATCTGTGGATAATTACTTCTCTTCAAAAACCGAATGATCTCCATCTCCGCGTTTCGAGCATATTGACGGCCAATGAGACGGCGTCGATCTGGTCGTCGTGGCGGCCTGTTGGAAAGCGAGCGACCTCATCAATAAATTCATCGATCCACGGCCCGCGGACAAGATAGACTTTGCCTTCTTCGGCGAGATTCAGCCACGCGAGCGCACGTGTAAGCTTGTCGGCATCGACCGGCACGGCGCGAAAGGCAAAACGGCCCGTCCCAAGTTCGCGGCGGAGGTCCTGGACAAATGCGCGGCCATGAAGTGCCGCTTCGATTCCGTGTTCGGTCGAGGGTTCGTCACGCATGCGTCCCAGAATGTAACGACGCTGATCAGGATATTCGATGCGTGCTCGAAAACCGTCGGCAATGTATAGATTCCCCTGCTTATCTTTTGCACAGCGAAAGCTCGCGGTGTAATCTGCCGTCTGTTTTGTCGAGACCGCAAGGTCGTAGCCGCGTTTCCACGTGAGTCCTTCTGGAGCCGCGTCGATGATCTTGCGAAACCATGCACGTTTGAATTGCCCGCCTTCGGCAGGTGCGG
>CAZUEI010000472.1:0-1761 GCA_964618985.1 uncultured Chloracidobacterium sp. | reverse complement strand
GCGATGTTCAGGTCGTCATCGGCACCGAAAACCGCACGCCGTCGTTTCAAAACTGCACGCTGATCTCGGCCCCATACCGCATCGGCAACAGCACGGCGGTTGGCACATTGAGCGTTCTAGGTCCAACACGGATCGAATATGCACGAATGATCTCGATAGTCAGCTATGTCGCCCGCACGCTTGAAAAAATGATGTCGAAAGATATCTCGCCAAATTAACAAGCCTCTTTTTCTCCCCTAACCAATGAACCCTGAAAACGAAATACAAGAGCCGGAAATAATGGAACCGGATGAGTCCGTCGAGGTTATCGACGCCGACGATATATCGTCGGTTGACGATTTTCTTCGTGAGCTCGAGGAAAAGGAAAAGGACCTCCATATTACGGCCGATTACCAGATCGAGATCGCCGAGTCAGATTTTGACGAGGCGAGCGTTCCTGCGTTTGTTCAACAGGAATTGAAGCCGGTGGCGAAATCGGCGAAGCCGTCTGCCTCTACTCCAGCTGCAGCAGAGCAGAATTCGCGGATGAAAACCCGCGTATTCGAGCTCGAAAAAGAGGTCGAGTCGTTAAGAGGCAAGATAACCGAACTCCGGATGGAGCGTAACGACATTCAGCAAAAGAGCGACCGTCGGTCAAAAGATTTTGAGAGTTACAAGTACCGGATGGATCGCGAGCGCCGCGGTTCTTTTATCAATCAGATCGGCAATCTGGCAACGCAGATGCTCCCCGTGCTGGACAATCTCGACCGTGCTCTCGATTCGATAAAGGACGTGCCGGACAAAAAACGGGACGAATTCAAACAGTTTTTTGACGGCATCGCGCTTGTCCATCAGCAAATATACGAAGTTTTTTCAAGTATGGGCGTCCAGCCGATCAAGACTGTCGGCGAGACCTTTGACCCGAATTTTCACGAGGCGGCCTCGACGGACGAAGAATCCGATCTGCCGCCAAACACAATTTCAGCCGAAATGCTGCGCGGCTATCGCATCGGCAATCTTGTCATTCGACACTCGATGGTTCGCGTAACTCCCATGCCTCCTCCCAAAAAGTCTGACCAAACAGATGTAAAAAGTGAATCGGAAGAAAGCGATACGAGTACCTCAATTTCCGAACCCGCTGATCTCCCAGTTGAAGAAACACCCACCGATGCCGAGCAGGCATAAACTCCGCTACTACAGAAAAGGAACTCAACAATATGAGCAAAGTAATTGGAATCGATCTAGGAACTACTAACTGCTGCGTCTCCGTTTTGGAAGGCGGAACGGTGCAGATCATTTCTAACAAAGAAGGAGGCCGCACTACGCCTTCGGTTGTCGGCTTTACCGACAAGGACGAACGCCTCGTCGGCCAGATCGCAAAGCGTCAGGCAGTGACCAACGCGGCGAATACGCTCTACGCCGTTAAGCGCTTGATCGGCCGCAAATTCGATTCGCCCGAGGTCGAAAAGATGCGCGAAACCGTGCCTTTCGACATCGTCAAAGCCCCGAACGGCGACGCTCATATTCGCGTTCTCGACCGTATTTACAGCCCGCCCGAAATTTCCGCGATCGTGCTCCAGCGTCTGAAACTTGCCGCCGAAGAGTTCCTCGGCGACAGGATCTCGGAAGCTATCATCACCGTTCCCGCATACTTCGACGATATGCAGCGGCAGGCGACCCGCGACGCGGGCAAGATCGCCGGCCTCGAGGTCGAACGCATCATCAACGAGCCGACGGCTGCCGCGCTGGCCTACGGCTTCGGAAAAAGCAAGACCGAAAAGG
>CAZUEI010000471.1:0-1769 GCA_964618985.1 uncultured Chloracidobacterium sp. | reverse complement strand
CATTGACATTTGCAACATTTTTCCAGCTAGGATCGCTGAAATCATGAAACGCGTACAGGGTTTTGCCGCGATATACCCAGTCGTCTGGTGGGCGTTCGGTCTCGTTCCGTAAGAGGTTCCAAACATCCGATCTACTCGTAGCATCCGCCTTAACAATGAACATTTTGTCCGGAAAGTGGGTAACGGGCAAAAGATTCGTATAAAGAATTTCACTTTTCGCTAGAGGCGACGCATCGTTTGGTGGGTTTGCGAACGCGGGTGAAACAGTTGCTGTCTTAGAATCTCGAGCATCATTTTTTGCAATTTCAATGTTCGTCCCGAAAGGATTAATAGGCCTGAATTTTAATAATGCCACTGCTACCGCCGCTGCCGTATGACAGGCGTATTCAGTCCAATCAGATGAACGTTTGAAACCTACGACATCGCTAATGCCGCGAATCGCGAGTACAGGTTTTTGTGCGTTGTGAGCGGCCTGGTAGACACCGGCAAGTTCCATTTCAATTCCAGCAACCTGCCGAGCCGACTGCTGCCATTCTTTGACAAGATTTGTATCTTTAACAAGTGTGTCGCTCGATGCGACAGAACCCGTAAAAACTTTTGGAATTTTTCTAGTGCTTCTTGGTCCGAAATATTTTTTCAAACTTGTGCGCGTTTTGTCCTGCCATGCGTTATCCCCATAGAAGTTTTCATTTCGTAGTTTTGTTTTTGGCCGCTCCGGGCCTATTCGGCGGGAAGTATTCCATTTGCCAAGGAGTGATTCGATAAAGGGAAGAGACGCTAAGAGGTTCTGCACGTCCGGGTGCATCGGTCCTCCACGGTCATTGAATTGCTGGGAGTCATTTTCAAAACTTGCTGATACGCAGAAGTCGTGGAGCCGAGAGGCGAGAATTACATCGCCCAGAGTATAGTCCGGATCGGGAACGCAACCAGCGATTCCTATTAAAAGAACCCATTGCGGGTCGAGTTCGTCAATAAGTCTCTGAGCTGCGGACTGCGCTTGTTGATTGCCCTGCTCCAGACATCGGACCGAGGCAATTACATACTCATCTCCGTTTGACGTAAGGAGGGTTGATATGGAGTAGGTTTGCTTTCCCTTGCAGAGCGTCTTTGTAGGAAGGCGCTTCAATACGGCCAGAGACTCATCTTCGCGAATCGTGATGATTCCAAAGTCTACTTTTCCTTTCAATTCGGCTGCCGGGATCTGTTTCACTCAACGACCAGAATACAACAGTTTTGCCTGCGTTAAAACGTGGACAAGATAATAGCGAATTAGCTCGACTGAACTAACGGCTGTCCATAGAATCAGCGCTAGCAAGGTTCTCCTCATTTATGGTGGTGTCAGAAAACCTTGAAAAATAAATACATAGAAATCCGTCATATACAGAGTTTCTTACTTCTAAATCTTCTTGTAAAAAAACTAATGTTTACTGACACTGTTCATTTAATTCAAAAAAACTAACAATCTTGATATTGTTGACGGTTCGCGGTTTACTCGCACGGCAGTAAGTATCATTTATCGGCTTGCGCCGCCGCCTGCCGCCACGACGTGAGAATCACGTTTACGAGAAGAGAGCAAGTCCACGAGTTGTTTCGCTGGACGGTATTTGCACTTGCCTGTGGAGAGGCAAAAGCAATAACAGGCGAGAGAACTCTACTATTCGTGCATATGGCCGGTGTTTTGATAGTTATGCTTTACTTTGTTTTTTTACATCGCGCAGGAGGTGTTGGTACAAACTATTCAACTCTGAACTCCGGCGAGACAATTTCGA
>CAZUEI010000470.1:0-1781 GCA_964618985.1 uncultured Chloracidobacterium sp. | reverse complement strand
TCCAGTCACTACAGTTTTGGAGGTGTCCTTAAGATCGACGATTTCTATTTCCTCGCCTACTTTCACTTTGCCGCGTTCGATACGGCCGGTTGCTACAGTTCCTCGACCTTCGATCGAGAACACATCTTCGACCGGCATCAAAAACGGCTTGTCGATGTCGCGCGTCGGGACCGGAATATATTCGTCGATGGTGGCGAGCAACTTATCGATCGCGCCGATGCCGATTTCACTGTTCTCGCCTTGCAATGCCTTTAAAGCACTACCGCGGATAATTGGCGTGTCGTCACCGGGAAACTCATACTTATTGAGAAGTTCCCGCACTTCCATTTCAACAAGATCAAGAAGTTCTTTATCATCTACGGTATCAACTTTGTTCAAGAAAACCACGATTTTTGGAACGCCGACCTGGCGCGCTAGCAAGATATGTTCGCGAGTCTGAGGCATCGGGCCGTCGGAGGCACTCACCACCAGAATAGCACCGTCCATTTGGGCTGCTCCGGTAATCATGTTCTTTACGTAATCGGCGTGTCCCGGGCAGTCAACGTGTGCGTAGTGACGATTGGCTGTTTCGTACTCCACGTGCGCGCTGGCAATTGTAACCGTTTTGGTCGCATCACGAACCGTACCGCCCTTGGCGATATCGCTATATGACTTGGCCGTGGCCATTTTACGGCCAGCCTGAGTGGCAACAATAGCTGCGGTCAAAGTTGTTTTGCCGTGATCAACGTGTCCAATAGTACCGACGTTAATGTGCGGCTTGGTCCTTTCGAATTTTTCCTTTGACATATGTTGTCTCCCTCTAAATTAAAAACACTCTCTCTAGAGCAATATTAAATTTCCTAAACTCCCTTACCACTAATCAAACTTTCAGCCAAATGCGCCGGCACCGGATCATAATGGTGGTATTCCATTGTGAAAGTGGCCCGGCCCTGAGAGCTCGATCTTAAATCTGTTGAATACCCGAACATTTCGGACAAAGGCACTTCAGCCTTAACTGTCTGCGCGCCGCCTCGGGACTCCATGCCCATAATTCTGGCGCGGCGGCGATTTAAGTCGCCCACAATATTGCTTACGTAATCATCGGGACAAACAACTTCGACGGACATAATCGGTTCAAGCAACTGCAGCTTTGCCTTACGGCATGCTTCTTTGACGCACATCGAGCCTGCTATTTTGAAAGCCATTTCACTCGAATCAACCTCGTGGTAACTGCCGTAGAAAAGCGTGGCTCTGACATCGATGACCGGAAAGCCGGCTAAAATACCTCCGTCCAATGCTTCGCGCAAACCGTCTTCAACCGCCGGCACATACTCTTTGGGAATTACGCCGCCTTTAATTTCGTCGACAAACTCAACGCCACTGCCGGGAACAAGCGGCTCCACTCGTAAAAAGACGTGAGCAAATTGCCCGCGACCGCCAGACTGCTTGGCATATTTAAGTTCATGCTCAACTTTACCCAGAATAGTTTCGCGATAAGCGACCTGTGGTTTGCCCATGGTGGTTTCAACACCAAACTCACGCTGCAAACGCTGTTGAATGATATCCAGGTGTAACTCACCCATGCCGGACATAATAGTTTGACCTGTCTCATGATCAGCGGCAATTTTGAGAGAAGGATCTTCCTTGGTGAGCTTCATAAGCGATAAGCCTAGTTTCGCCTCGTCAGCCTTGGTTTTTGGCTCTATCGCTACGCTGATAACCGGATTTGGAGCATAAATACTTTCCAGTACGATCTCGTGATCCGGATCACATAAAGTATCACCGGTGTAGGTTTCTTTTAG
>CAZUEI010000469.1:0-1789 GCA_964618985.1 uncultured Chloracidobacterium sp. | reverse complement strand
AGTTCCCAAATGATCTTTTTATTACCGGTCTCGGCCGTATCAAGATCGTCAAACTCTTTCCAATGTTTCAACGGTGACGTCTTTCTTGATAGAGGCTCGCGGTGCCAGTCGATCTCTTTTCCGACAAAAAGATTCTTCAGCCCAAGCAGATCAATTCGGCCGTGGGTAATGTTTTCTGCCGCGGCTATGAATCGGTCTGCTGATTTGTCGCCAAATGTTTTCTTATATGTATTGACCGATGCTGTCGGGCGCTTAAAAGTTGTGAAAAAGTGCTCGTCGCCATTTTTGAAAAATATCTTCCATAGGCTTTCGGAGATTATAGGCTTGGCCCCAAACTGCGAGGCATCAATAAGACGCACAAATTCCGCGTCTGTCGGCACGCTTTTTCCGCCGCTCAGCTGCTCGCGATACGCCGACAACGCCTGGCCGCCGCGAGTCCACGCCTCGTCCAGACTGCGTATCTTTTTTATTTTGTCGAGCGGTTTCGTCATTATCTCCACAGTCATATTACACCTGCCGCCGACTGTTTTTCATTATTTTGTGCGATCTGCATTATGGGCCTGAGGCGGTAATCCCTGTGAGCGTTCGGGCTGCCGACTTTGCCGTCGATCGCGGCAAGGGCTATGTTAAACGCCTCGCGTGCCGACGTAAAATGTACTGTGAACGCTCCCGTTTTCTCCGACTCTTCAACAATTTCACCAAAGAATCGTTTGGCATCGTCACCTATGCAAACCGACTGATCGTGGTCAAAGAATCCGTGACAATATAGTTTGACAAAAGCCCAGTCGGATTTTCCCGCCACGGTCACATTCGCCGATCGCCACCTGTTGAACCGCGCGGCATCGAGCGGCTGATTCGCGGCCAATGCCCCGTCGTCGATCCTCGGCACCGGGAGCCCCTTGATACGCCGAGTCCAGTTGAACACCAACGGGCCTGTGAATATCAGTGGTAATTGAGATTGTTTTCCATTTGCCGCGACCCGTTGTCCGCGTCTGTGCGGAACAGGCTCATTCATTGGCAGAGCACATTCATAAACCTGATTGATGACCGCTACCTGCGATTGATCCGGGGCCGACGGCAACGTCATATCGGCATAGCAGCCGGTGTCACGGAGGATTTCCATTTCGTTATCGACACCGCAAAAGCGGCCGCCGCAGGAATTCGCAAGCGCGAGATTGCCGTGGACAAATGCATACATAGGATCGCCCGCGTCATCCATCCGCGAAAGGCACTTGTGCTTTTCAGCAAGTGCGTCGCGAAAACCAACCAGCATTTGTCGTAAGTTTTCAGTAGTATCGGGTCGATCGACGCCGTGATGTAGATGAACCTCGACTTCGCCAAGCCCCTCGGCCTGCATTTCGGCCATGATGTCCAAGATCTCAGGATGGTATTGCTCTGCCGGGTAAAAATTTGTATGCCTGAATTTCGTACCATCGGCATCGCGAATGGCTTCGCCTGTTTCGCGAGCCATTTTGTGATAAGCCTTGAGCCGCTTTATTTGTGTCTTGTGATCGAGCACTCCATTTTCGCTCCAGGCGGGCTCGAAATGGTTGGCGACGGTGATGATAATATGCTTTTTCTCAAACGCCGTCTGCTCAAAAAACGATCTTGCCCTTACAAACGGATACCGAGCGAGCCATGGTAAGTTCCACTTTAGTTTTGTCGCAAATGAAGGATCGTAGGCACTCATTTCAAGTTATCAGTTATCACATATTCCGAATGTGGAATCTCATTTGTCAATATAACGTCGATGCCAAAGCTCCAACATCCAAAGCGTCCACAAAGCATG
>CAZUEI010000468.1:0-1802 GCA_964618985.1 uncultured Chloracidobacterium sp. | reverse complement strand
GAGCGGGTAATCAAGGCTGGTACGACAATGCCCTGTGGGTAAATCCGCAGGACCCAAATTTTGTGCTGGTTGGCGGCATTGTGCTTTATCGCAGTTTCGACGGAGGGGCAACTCTCGAAGAGATCGGAAATTCCGGCGCGAACCTGCCGCACGCCGACCATCATGTAATCGTTAATCATCCCGGCTTTAATAACAGCACTAACAAAACTGTTTTCTTTGGCAACGACGGCGGGATTCAGCGGATGGACGACGTTTCAGTTGCGGCTCCGGCCACTGCCGGTTGGACTGAACTCAACAATACGCTAGGCGTCACGCAGTTTTACGGCGGAGCGGGAAATATACTTTCGGGCAGAATCATAGGCGGAACGCAAGACAACGGAACCGTTCGCTACAGCGGCAACACCGAAAACTGGATTTCGACAGCGGGAGCGGATGGCGGACATTGTTCTGCCGACCAGACCGATCCGAACTATTTTTACCTTGAAAAACAATTCTTGGATGTTTACCGCAGCAGCGACGCCGGACTGACTTCCGTTCCGATCAAAGCCGGAATCGGCGACGTTCCGCCGGCCTGCGGAACTAGCGGCCAACCCGCATGTCAAACAAATTTCATAGCTCCCATCTTGCTCGACCCGAGCGCGCCCGAAAGATTATTGGCTGGCGGCTGGTCTTTGTGGCGAACGGAAAATGCGCGTGCGGCTCCGCCCGCGAACCCTGCGACGCCGACCTGGATGGCGATAAAAGGTCCGACAGGCGGCAATTCGCCCATCAGCGCCTTTACCATTTCACAGATGAATTCTGCATTTATAGTCGTCGCCCACAATAATGGTGACGTCTATTACACCTTCGAGGGAACGACAACGCCGGCGCCCCCGCCGAACGCCTGGATAAAGATCGACGGCACGCTGCCGAACAATAATTTTGTGACGCGTGTCGTTATCGATACTTCTCGATCTCCAAATTGGATCTACGTCACCTTCGGCGGCTTCACAGCGGATAATGTTTATGTCACAAAAAATCTCGGCAGCACCTGGACTGATGTTACTGGCGCGGGAGCGACCGGCCTTCCAAATGTGCCGGTCCGTGCGCTTGCGATACATCCTTATAATGCAAATCTGCTCTATGTCGGTACGGAGGTCGGAATTTTTACCTCGCAAGACGCCGGGACAACATGGGATCAGCCGAACGGCGGGCCGGCTAATGTTTCGGTTGACGATTTGTTCTGGATGGCGGGCGATCTGATCGCCGCGACACACGGTCGCGGAATGTATCGTGCGTCTGGAGGTGTTTATGTTGACTGCAACTACACCGGTGAGCAGTTCGGCACATACCTCCAGCCATATCGAACGATCAATACCGCCATCAGTTTTTTGCCGTTCGGCCGTCATACGCCGGTTTGGCTCAAGCCGTGCACCTACACTGAACAAGTCAATACTGCGAATTACACAAACAGGAGATTCGAGCTGCGAAATTTAGGAGGCACCGCCATCGTCTCGCCTTAGATCTTTGGTTAATGGGAGAAGAATATATGCTCAAAAAATCACTTATATGTTTACTAGCTTTGCTTGTGTTTTGCTCACCGATTGTTTACTCGCAAACGTCGGAGTTTACATATCAGGGACGGCTGCTTGACAACAACCTGCCGACGACGACCGTCTATGATTTTCAGTTCGGCTTGTGGGATGCGCTCGCCGGCGGAACGCAGATCGGGGCTACCCAAACCGTTTCGAGTGTCGCGGTGGCCAACGGGACTTTCACTGTTAGTTTGGATGTCGGCCAGAAAGCTGTTGCTGACGGAGGAG
>CAZUEI010000467.1:0-1804 GCA_964618985.1 uncultured Chloracidobacterium sp. | reverse complement strand
TTGGGATATGACCTAATAGAATCCGTGAGAATTGCTAAGGATTTTGTGACCGAAGCGATTCGAACTGCTCCGAATCTGGGGAAGGGAAATTCACCGATCAGTATTTGATCATTTAGCCGGGGTGAGAATGCTTGGCGTAAGGTAAGTCACGCCAAAAATGAAACCTGAACGCGGGCTGTATTTTGTCAGGCCGAAAGCCGCTGCGGTATCAAATCGCAAGCCGGAGGCCTTGATCTGAGTTCCGATGCGAAACTGGCCGATGCTCTCTGTTCCAAGCGGAGCTTCGCCGCCGCGTGTGTTCATGCGGCCGTTTATTTCGCCCAGAATATTGACGCTCCGATCCAAACGGTAAATACCGGCCAGGCCATAAAGAAAAAGGTCGTTTTGCGTAAAGCGTTCGAGAGGCGCGGTCATAATGCCGAGGCCAATGTTGCCGAAGGTGTTAAATCGCGGCGTCTTGCCGACGATGCTTCCGAACTTCTTCTGCATCAATATTTTCGTAAAAATATTGATCTGATTTGTGCCAATGCCGAGAGCCTGATTGGTATTTGGCATTTGATAGCCGAACTTCAACCCTAGAGCCGGCATCAGTTTTCCCTCGTTTCTGAGCTTTATCTTTGCGGACACCGTGAAGTCGTCGAAATCATTTGTCGAGTTTCCCACGACTGTCAGTGGAATGGCAGATGCTGTGCGCGAATTGATCGCGACGTAATTTTGTATAGAGCCTTCCATCTGTATCTCGACGTTCGAGGCGAGCCCGGTACGGATGCGAATGTCGCCGACGCGTGTCAGATCGCCCTTGATTCCCGAAAGCGGAAATTTAGCATCTTGAAAAAAATCAACGCCGATCGCCAGGTCAAGCGAACCGGCGGGCGTGATGTCCACGTCGTCAGTTAGTAGGGGCCGCTGCTGCGCTTGCGAGCTCGTTACCGCAAATACAAGTATTAGGAAAATCGACAGCCGTTTCATTAAATCAATTTTTGCACTAAAGAAGTTCTTTGTAAATTATCATTTCTGTTTTTGCCTGACGAGCTTAAACTTGCCAAAATGAAAATCGTGATCGCTAGGAAATTTTTGATCAGCGGACGGGTTCAAGGCGTCGGCTACCGTTTTTTTGCTCAGCGATCATCGGCGAAGCACCAGGTTCGCGGATATGTGAAGAATCTCGAAGACGGTCGCGTTGAAGTCCTGGCAGAAGGAAACGCAATGGCGGTCGAGGCATTTAGGCTTGATCTTGCCGCTGGCCCTGCATATTCAAAAGTTGGCGAGATCGAAGAATTGGTCATCGAACCGAGCGGTTTATATTCAATATTTAGAATCGAAAGATAGAATGGAAAATTTACGAAAGCTTATTCGCGAGGTGCCCGATTTCCCAAAACCGGGCATCAATTTTTACGACATCACAACCTTGCTGCTCGATCCGGAAGGGCTTGAGCACACCATAGATGCTCTCACGGAGCAATGCCGCGGCATGAAGATCGACACCGTTATCGGTGTTGAATCGCGCGGGTTTATTTTTGCGACACCGGTTGCGTATCAGTTGGGTGCGGGATTTATTCCTGTTCGCAAACCCAAAAAACTGCCGGCGGAAAAGGTCTCGGTCTCGTATGACCTCGAATACGGCCAGGACACGCTCGAAATGCATAAGGATGCTGTAGGCGAAGGCCATCGCGTCCTGATCGTTGACGATCTTCTTGCCACCGGCGGCACGGCACGAGCCGTTGTCGATCTCGTCGAAAGCGTCGGCGGCACGGTCGCCGGATTGTTGTTCGTCGTCGAGTTGGATTTTCTTAACGGCCGCGGC
>CAZUEI010000466.1:0-1805 GCA_964618985.1 uncultured Chloracidobacterium sp. | reverse complement strand
AACATTCGCCGTCGCCGGAACGACGAGCAGTAGGTCGATATTCTGCGAAAAATTGATATGAGCTATCGGATCGGGATTCTCCGGGTCGTAATCGTCCACAATGACGTGCTTGTCCGTCAAAGCGCGAAAAGTCAGCGGCTGAATAAACTCCGTCGCCTGCCGCGTCATTGCCACCGAAACCTCACAGCCCGCTTTCTGCAGCAGACGCATCACCTCGACAGCCTTATAAGCCGCAATGCCGCCCGTCACGCCCAAACCGATACGATAATTCGCCATTTCCGTATTCTACACCCCAAACTGCCTCAGATGGTGATCGACGTGCTTATACTGCGTCTCGCCCCACTGTTTGCCGCTTAGCCGACCAAAGAACCGATGCACTTTACCGTCCGTTCCGGCTTCACCGAGAATGTACATTTTGTCCATAACATCCTTCAGCCGCGTGCGTGTCGTTTCGAAATCCGGCTCGTTTTTGATGACAAAATCCGGCCCCGTCGGAGCGTTCTTACGAAAAGGCTTTTCGCCAAGGAACTCTTCCCTGAACACCCAACCGAGCAGCTTGCCCATCAAGGCCTGCTTCATCACCGTGTCGGTCGTCGCCATTTCCATCGCCCGGGCCGTGTGCTCCATCATCTGCGAAGCCGACATTTTGCCCCACTGCCTCTCTGCGGTCGCGGTCAATTTGCCCAGCCGCTCATGCAGTTCACTGTGCGTGTCCTTGTCGAATAGTGTTTTCATGTGGCCTGTCTCCGAATTACAAAAGTGTATTCCCAATTCTACCGTAAAAAGCCGTTTTGTTAGAATCTAAATCGATGCCAGAAACAGTCTCTTCCGAATCGGTTTATAAAGGCCGTATTTTCGACATCCGCATCGACACGATCCGCGAAGGCGAGGTCGAATACCAGCGTGAGGTCGTAGTGCATCGCGGCAGTGCGGTGATCGTGCCTGTTTTTGAAGACGGAACTATCGCGATGGTGCGGCAGTATCGCCATGCGGCGGGCAAATACCTTCTCGAAGTCCCCGCAGGCTCGCTCGAAAACGGCGAAGCTCCTTTGACCGGCGCGACCCGCGAGCTCGAAGAAGAGGTCGGCGTCACAGCCTCAAACATCGAGCTGATCACCGAATTCTACGTTTCGCCCGGCTTTCTGACCGAGAAAATGTATGTCTTTCTCGCGACCGGGCTGACCGAGACCAAACAAAACCTCGAGAGCGACGAACTGATCGAGATCGAACGCGTCAGCTTCCCACAAGCTCTCGAGATGATCCGCAACGGCGGCATCGAAGACGCAAAAAGCATCGTCGGCGTCACTACCGCGCACAACGCGTTGCAGAAGCCCGCACGTAAGTAAGGGTGTAACATTCAACGCGAGAATATACCCCGTCCGCCTAAACATATGCTTTAAAACCTCGCTTTAAACAAGCATACGCTTTAAATGCTTGCATGCTTTAAACAGGTGCTTTAAATTCGGAGGAAAACGGCCTTGGGTCTTTGGTCTTTGGTTTTCGAAGACCGAAGGCCGAAGACCTAAAACCATAGGTTGCGGACTTGACGCAGACACACGGCTTAGATATCCTGTGAGTTCGCATTTTTGCGGAAATTTCTATTAGTGTGTGACTTATGAGTACTTATTTTCCCAGCGGAAAGGGTTTGGCAGATAATCGCAAATGGCTCGTCGTTGACGCCAAAGGCAAAACTGTCGGCCGTCTTGCGACCGAGGTTGCCCGTATCATTTCGGGCAAGAACAATCCGGCTTGGACGCCTTTTATGGACATGGGCGACCATTGCGTCGTGATAAATGCCCGTCATG
>CAZUEI010000465.1:0-1810 GCA_964618985.1 uncultured Chloracidobacterium sp. | reverse complement strand
GCCTCAACAGTAAGATCACGAGTGAATTCGAGCAGGCCAGGCGTTTTTGAGTTTTCCTTGTCTGAGGCAAGCACGCCGGGAATACCGCTTTGACGCGAAAGCTCATCGCGAACGTCATTCAGCCGCAGTCCATAGCCAAAAAGTATCTCGGCGGCAACGCTCTTTTCTTCGCGGACGATGCCAAGCAGGAGGTGTTCGGGGCCGATGTGACGGTTTTTTAACTGGCGGCTTTCGTCATTTGCGTAAAAGAGTATCTGCTTAGTGGCATTTGAGAGATGAAGTTCGGATGATTGGGGAATTCTGTCGCGTCGGGCAATTCTCTCTTCCACGTCGCGGCGGATCGAATCGACTGTCAAAGCGTGGCGAAATGGGAAAAATCTTGCGGAAAGCGTCTTGTCCTCGCGCATAAGGCCGAGCAGTATGTGCTCGGGTGCGATCACTTGGGAACCATATTGGAGCGCTTCGTAACGGGCAAAAAAGATGACCCGACGAGACCTCTCCGTGTAGCGTTCAAACATACGACATCACTTCCGGCATTTTGTTGACGGCAACAGTATAACGAAAAACCGGCTTGCGGCAATAATTATTTCAAGTTCAGTATCTTACGAGCTTCGGTGGAATATAGTTGCAAAGGCGCGTGAAATCCACAATAAAATCAATAATTTGTCGACAAAAACGAACAAAAGGCGTGCAGGGCTAATTTATCGCATCTGAATGAGCTTTGATATTGAGGTTTTCGTCCCGTTCGATCTCACGAACGATTGGCTCGTCTTTGTTCGTGATACTGCCGAGGATCTTGCCCGCCGGAGCGAGTTCGACACGCGATGTAAGGACCCGGGCAATGCGGCGCGGGAGGAACTTGGGCGCAATATTTGCTATCGAATCTGCTAATGCAACAATATCGCCGCCACCCGGCCAATGCTGGCGAACGACCAATTCGTCAGAGCGATTGATAAGCCGCAGGAGAACCAATGACACGATGTAAAGATCGTCAACCTGCCCGATGAACGGAAAAACATCGGGAATAAAATCGAGCGGCGAAATAACATAAACGATCGCCGCCGCAAACAAAGCCTTTTCCGCTGCCGGAACGCGGGTGTCTTTGAGAAGGCGGCCAAGCAGCATCACCATATTAGGCAGGAACATCAAAAAGCTGCTCAGACGGCCTTTTAACTCTCTCTTTTCGCGCCTTTTCAATTTGTTTTTTGGATCGCTGCGTTTGCTCATTTTTCACCTTATGTTTTCAGTCTAAAAACAACGTAAGCTTTGTGCAAGTTTCACCGTGATTCGTTGTATGGTAAATTCATTGTCAACGATATGATCTTGCAGAATATCCGCGAGCGTGCTGCCGCCGATCCGCAGCACATAATCCTGCCCGAGGGCGAAGATGTCCGCACTGTGCAGGCCGCCGCTATCTGTGCCGCCGAACGGATCGCAAAAATTACGATAATCGGCAACGAAGAAAAAGTCAGATTATTAGCTTCCGAATCCGGTGCAAATCTTAACGGCGTTGAAATACTTGACCATCGCAAATCACACGATTTTGGAAAACTCGCGACGCTGTACCATCAAATGCGGCACGCAAAAGGCGTCACGCTTGAGGAAGCCGAGCAGACCGTAAAAGACCCGCTTTATTTCGGCAATCTGATGGTGCGCGAGGGCAAGGCCGACGGCTCGGTCGCCGGCGCTACGAATACGACGGCGCACACGGTCGCCGCCGCTTTGCGATGCATTGGTGTTCGGCAGGGAATGAAAACCGTTTCGAGTTTTTTTCTGATGGTCGTTCCTGATAAGAAATTTGGATCAAACG
>CAZUEI010000464.1:0-1815 GCA_964618985.1 uncultured Chloracidobacterium sp. | reverse complement strand
ATCAACCATCATGCGCATCGCTTACGGCTTTTACAATGCCGACAGCGGCGAGATCTTGGTTGACGGCAAAGCAACTCCGATCAGGAATCCGCACGACGCTATAGCCAGCGGCATCGGCATGGTGCATCAGCATTTTATGCTGGTTGATACGATGACTGTCGCCGAAAATATCATCCTCGGAGCGGAAACCGGTTCGGCGGCGAATCTTGATCTTGAAAAGGCAAATGCTGACATCCTCGCCCTATCAAATGAACTAAAACTCGGCGTCGATCCAAAGGCTTACATTGAAGACCTCTCGGTCGGCCAGCAGCAGCGGGTCGAATTGCTAAAGGCCCTTTACCGTCACGCCGAACTGCTTATTCTGGATGAACCGACTGCGGTTCTCTCGCCGCAGGAGGTCGAGGAATTTTTTGGCATTCTTCGCCGGATGAAGGACCAGGGAAAAACGATAATCATTATCACGCACAAACTCGAAGAGGTGCTTGCCATCTCTGACGAAGTCACCGTGATGCGAGATGGCAAATCGGTCGGCAACGTCAAAACCTCGGAGACAACCGCAAAAAACCTTGCTCGAATGATAGTCGGCCGCGACGTATTGCTTCGCGTTGAAAAAACTGATGCAAATCCTGCTGCGACTGTTCTAGAAGTCAAAAATCTTAGTGTTCCGGGCAAGCACGGCTCATCGGTCAAGGACGTTTCATTCATTGTTCGTTCGGGTGAAATACTCGGCATCGCCGGAATTGAAGGGAATGGCCAGACGGAGTTGATAGAGGCTCTCTCGGGCCTTGCAAGACCGTCCTCCGGCAAAATTGAATTTGACGGTAAAGATATAACCAATCGCTCTGCACGCGAATTCAAAGAGCTTGGCATTGCACATATTCCAGAGGACAGGCATAAACGCGGCCTGTTGTTGAATTCCGACCTTGCTGAAAACTCGATACTCGGTGTGCATCATCGTCCACCGCTCGCCGCTGCCGCGGGTTTTATGAACAATGCCGCAATAGCCAAACGCGTTGGTGAGATCATTGAGAATTTTGATGTGCGCCCGCCGGACGCGAGTTTGTCAGCAAAATCCCTTTCCGGCGGCAACCAGCAGAAGCTCATCATCGGTCGCGAATTTGAGCTGAAGCCAAAACTACTGCTTGTATCCCAACCGACCCGCGGCGTCGATATAGGCGCTATTGAATTTATCCACAGCAAACTTATCGGCCTCCGAGACGCCGGTTCAGCCGTGTTGCTTGTATCCGCCGAGTTGGAAGAGGTTACCGCTCTGTCCGACCGACTGCTTGTTATTCGTGAAGGGAAGATCGTCGGCGAGGTCGATCCGAAAGTTACCTCGGTCGAAGAGATCGGGCTAATGATGACGGGCGGATAAGAGAATTATTGAGAATTTACTCCGAAGATCTTCTTCATCGAGCTGACTGCACGTTCCAAATTCTTCATTGACGTCGCGTAAGAGAAACGGAGAAAACCATCTGCGCCGAACCCTGCTCCATCGGTGACGACGATATGGGCCTCTCTGAGCAGGTGATCGGCAACCGCCGCAGAGTCCGCAAATCTTTCGCCCATCATCTCTCGAACGTCCACAAAAGCGTAAAACGCGCCTTCCGGCATCGCGCATTTGAAGCCGTTAATTTCGTTCAAAGCAGGAACGAACCAGTTCTTGCGGCTTTCGTATTCGGCGGTCATCGAATTAACTGCATTGGAGGTCTCATCGACATTTTGAAGAGCCTTTGCACACGCGTATTGAACAAACGAGGTCGGGTGTGTTGCGGAATGACTTTGCAACTTGACTATCGCTTTTGTCCATTCGGG
>CAZUEI010000463.1:0-1815 GCA_964618985.1 uncultured Chloracidobacterium sp. | reverse complement strand
TTAGAAATGAACAGTATCCTGAATGGTTATAACAGGTTTATGCGCCGTCGTCAATCGCATATCACTCATAAAATCAAATATGAGAAAGCGTGGTAATAAACGGCTCGATCGTGCCGGCGGCATCACTATTCTTTTGCCATGAGCCGGTCGACTGCGGAGCCGGATTGAGTATCCGCTCCTTGAATTCCAAATTTCTTTTCAGCGGTTTCAGATTGAACGGGTTCAAGAGCGGCGTTCAGGACATCGCTGATGCGAGCCGCCGGTACGATCTCAAGTTCCTTGCGGACGTCTTCGGGTATTTCTTCGATGTCGGATTCGTTCCTGTCGGGCAGAACGATGCGGCGAATTCCGGCGCGATGCGCGGCCAGCACCTTTTCCTTAATGCCGCCCACTGGAAAGACAAGTCCTGAAAGCGTGATCTCGCCCGTCATCGCCGTGTCGTAACGCACCTTGCGCCCGGTATAGACCGACGCCATCGCCGATGCCATCGTAACGCCTGCACTTGGCCCGTCCTTTGGTATCGCGCCGGCAGGCACATGGATGTGAACACCGTTGTCTTTGATCATTTGCGGATCGATGCCGAGTTCCGCTGCGTGCGACCAAAGGTAACTGCGGGCGGCCTGAGCCGATTCCTTCATCACCTCGCCAAGCTGGCCGGTCAGGTTCAGGCCGCTGCTGCCAGGTAAAAGGGTTGCCTCGATAAACAAGACCTCGCCGCCCATTTCGGTCCAGGCCATTCCGGTTGCGACTCCGGCGGGCAATTCTTTTCGAGCTTCTTCGGGATAAAATCTCGGCGGGCCGAGGTAGCCTTTAATCTCTTCGGCGGTTATCGCGACTTTTTCTTTTAGACCTTCGGCGATCTTGAGGGCAACTTTGCGTGCAAGATTACCGACAGAGCGTTCGAGTTGCCGCACACCCGCCTCGCGCGTGTATCTCGCCGTCAAAAGGTTTACGGCATCATCGCTGATCGTGAGCTGCTCATCGGACAATCCATTTTCCTTGATCTGTCGCGGAATAAGGTACTGCTTTGCGATGTTGAGTTTTTCGCGGTCGCTGTAACCGGCAAGCTGGATTATCTCCATACGGTCACGAAGGGGCATCGGTATCGGAGCGAGTTGATTAGCGGTCGCGATAAAGAAAACCTTTGAAAGATCAAAAGGTAGGTCAATGTAATTGTCACGAAAAGTGTTGTTTTGTGCAGGGTCGAGAATTTCGAGCAAAGCTGATGACGGATCGCCGCGAAAATCATTGCCGAGCTTATCAACCTCGTCGAGCATCATAACCGGATTATTGACGCCGACTCGCCGTAGAGACTGAATAATGCGTCCGGGCATGGAACCGACGTAAGTACGGCGATGGCCGCGAAGTTCGGCTTCGTCACGCATTCCGCCGAGACTGAGCCTGTCGAATTCGCGTCCAAGAGCCCGCGCGATAGAACGTCCAAGGGATGTTTTTCCAACGCCCGGTGGGCCGACAAACAGCAGTATCGGGCTTTTCGAATCCGGCCGCAGCTTGACCACGGCAAGGGATTCGAGAATGCGTTCCTTTATGTCCTCGAGGCCGTAATGGTCTTCATCTAATATTTTGCGAGCCTCGTTCAGGTCGAGTTTTTCTTCACTCGACTTTCTCCACGGCAATTCGAGGATGTATTCAATATACGTGCGGATGACGTGATAATCGGGAGCTGCCTGTGGAAGCTGCTCCATACGCTTAAGTTCGCGGGTTGCTTCCTTGCGAACTTCGTCGGGGAGGTCGGCTTTTTCTAAACGTTCGCGGAGTTGTTCGGTATCTGCCTTTTCACCTGTCTCGTCATCG
>CAZUEI010000462.1:0-1816 GCA_964618985.1 uncultured Chloracidobacterium sp. | reverse complement strand
TGCTTATTTTCGGTGGGCTGTTTGTTGCTGCGGACGCAGTTTACGAGGGCTGGGTACAACGCATCGTGAATATTGCGCCGGAGACTGTGTTTAATCACGTTTTGTTGTTCTCACTGTTTAGCTGGCTGACTGCCGGATACCTGCGCGGCGTGATAATTCAGCCGTCCAAAACAGTCGAACCCAACTCTGAAACCGAAACAGCAAAAACCGACCCGGATCTAAGCCCCGTAGACAACATTCGGGCCGAAGAGGGCGAAAACTCGGCAAATGTGCTCAATAACCTCTCGATCCTTGAACACATCAATATCTCCGATCCGCCCGACAAGAAGGCAGAAACACAAACCGAAGAGAGTGTGCCTATTACTGAAGACAGCAAGAAGAAAACATGGAGCTGGGCGAATATTGACAACACGGTAATACCATCCGGCTTTACGCTTGGCACGGTGGAGGTCGGAGTGATCTTGGGCTTGATAAACCTGCTATTCCTCAGTTTTGTGATAGTCCAGGTGCCGTATTTGTTTGGCGGAATGGAACTTGTCCAAAACACACCTGACTTCAAACTTGCCGAATACGCACGACGCGGCTTTGGCGAGCTTGTCGCCGTATCGGCACTGACTTTGCCGATGCTGCTTATCGGCCACTGGCTCATTCGCAAAGAAAATCCCTTCTCGGAAAAACTGTTCCGTGTCCTCGCATGCATTCAGATCGGACTATTGTTCGTGATCATGGCGTCCGCGGTCCAGCGGCTCATTCTGCTCACCGGCAACCTTGGTTACGGAATGACGACAGTACGATTGTACCCGCTGATCTTCATGTCATGGCTGGCGATCGTTTTCGTGTGGTTCGGAGCAACCGTCCTGCGCAACGCCCGCAAACACTTTGCCTGGGGAGCGTTGTGGTCCGCGTTCTTCATCCTCGGAGCGACGCATTTCCTGAATCCTGACGAGTTCATTGCAAAGACGAATCTAGCGCTTATGCGTGAAGGAAGGAGTTTTGATGCATCCTATAATCGCTTCCTCAGCGACGCCATTGTGCCGCCGCTCCTTTCATCATTGGACGAGCTAAATGCCGATGATCGAAAACAGGTTTTGCATCAGATTGGTGAAAGGTACTGCACGCAAAAACTAGATACGAACCGAGATTTCCGCAGCTGGAATTTCGATCGCTGGAAGGCTTTTCGTCAAATAGAAGCCAATAACTTGTTTATGAGCGTCTTCGTGGAATGCCAGGACATGGATTCCATTGGCATGGAGCCGGTATTTAGATAATTCTGATGTTATAATATGAGAGACATTGTCCTTGTGAGAGACGCTCAATATGTTTCCGGAAGGATCTTGGAGCTAACGTTTAATGACGGGCTCAAGGCTAAGATCGACTATTCCGATTGGATAGAGAAGTATCCGTTCTTTGAGCCATTGAAAGACACTGAGTATTTTAAGAACTTTTCTCTCGACGGCTGGACGGTTGTATGGCCAAACGGCGCGGACATAGCGCCCGAAACCCTGTATAAAATTGCCGTCAATTCGCGAACGCCTCAGACCGCTTAAACAAGTAGTGCAAAATTCAGTCGACACAAGACGCAGTTTTATCCGCGAATATCTTACCTACTGCCGTGTCGAAAAGGGCCTGGCGGTGAATAGTATTGAAAGCTATGAAAACGATCTCACACGGCTGAGAGAATGGGCTGAAAAGAACCATTTTTTTTTTTTTTTTTTGACCAGACAGGATTTACGCGAATGGCTGATCGATCTCGGCGGCGAAAAGCTGTCCGAAAACTCAAAACGTCGGCTTATCAGCTCGGTTCGCGGTTTTTACA
>CAZUEI010000461.1:0-1816 GCA_964618985.1 uncultured Chloracidobacterium sp. | reverse complement strand
GTGTGATGCGTGGTTGTCTCAGAAACAAACCACGGGTCACACGGAACTTTTATACCAACAAATATCATAATGAGATCATTCGCCATCATTTTTTCACTAATTATTTTCACCTTTACAGTTTCGGGACAAAGCGCCGTCACGCTCAAAGGCCAGGTCGTATGCTCGCTCTGTTGGTTTGAGGAGACAGATCGTAAAGCCGCGCGATATGGCACACGGGCTGACATAACATGTGCCGAAGAATGTTCCGAAAAAGGCTTGCCTCAGGCATTAGCCGTCGAGGACGAAAAAGGATTTACGCTCTACACGCTCGAACGCGGAGCTTATAAAACCAAGGCAAAGGACTTTCTCGAATTTGTGCCGAAGACCGTCGAGATCGTGGGCACCGTTCGCACCGTTAAGGATAAGAATTTTCTCAAGGTCAACAGGATAAACGTTCTTAAGGAAGGGGCAGTAAACCCGATACCGCAATCCGACGACGCTGTGCTTGGCCTGAAAGACCTATTAGGCACAGATGTTAATCTCACTCAATACAAAGGTCGCTTTGTTGTTCTCAATTTTTGGGCAACGTGGTGCGAGCCGTGCCGAAAGGAAATGCCCGATCTCGCGGCGATACAGAATGATTATGCTGCGACGGGCGTTCAGGTGATCGGAGCTAGCGGCGACGAAATAACGGAGTCGGCAAAAGTTCTGAAATTCACACGCGACGTTAAGGTCAACTTTCCGGTCTGGCTCGGCGCAACGACTGCAGACATGGAGCGTTTTGGCGTCGGAAAAGTATTGCCGGCGACAGTCATCATCAACCGCGAAGGCAAGATCGTCTGGCGCGAGATCGGCATAGTTAAGCCTGTTGCCCTTCGCAAGGAACTCGACAGGCTTATTTCTGAGAGCATGCCAAAGCAGGTGGCGAAGAAAGACAAAAAGGAAAACACTTCGCTTGTGCCAGCCTGACCTGTCTGACCGGGCGAAGGCCAGGCTGTCCGTGGGACAGCCGTTAACCCAAAAAAATTCACGTTTGGGTTGAGATTGCTGACAGGGCAAATCGATAGGGCGGCCGTGCGCTCAACGCTGATCTATCGCTGGAAGCCGCGAATTCATTTCGGCGTCGAATACAATCCAAAGGTCGGCGAAGTTCATCCTCTTTTGACATTAATCCCGGTGACCGAGACCAAAAACCGCCCCGCGATAATCTTTGGTTACAGTTCCGATCGCATCGGCACGCCGGAAGGCGACTCGTTTTATCTGACAGCAAGCAAAGACCTCGAATACTGGACAGGATTGCCCATCGCGCCTTATTTCGGAGTGGTTTATGGAACGTATGAGGATCGCTTTCGCGCTATCGGAGGTTTGAGCATGAGATTGAGAAAAGATCTCACGTCGCTGGTCCAGTTTGACGGCGTCAAGGTTCATCCGACGCTGACATACGCATTTAACGACACGCACAGCCTGACGTTTCTTATGATCCGCGGAAAAAGTCCGGGAATGACATATACTTTTTCGTTTTAATATGAGGATCATAACAGTATTTTCACTTGTCGTTCTGATATTCATCGGCACCGCGTTCGCCCAACACGAAGGGCACGGCGCGACGCCAAGCACGACGCCAACGCCAAGTGGTCACGACCACCACATGCCGAAGGCTTCGCCCACACCGAACGATATGTCGGGCATGGATCACGACATGCGGATGTCGTCCGTGACGAATATAGGCGACCCGATGGAACGCGAGAGTTCAGGCACGGCCTGGGCTCCGGATTCCTTGCCGATGTATGCATGGATGAAGCACACCAAGAGCGGCGGAATGTGGATGTTTATGGGG
>CAZUEI010000460.1:0-1818 GCA_964618985.1 uncultured Chloracidobacterium sp. | reverse complement strand
CGAAAGGGCACACTATCCGGCTGCGCGATCTTTCGCCGGAGATACAGAAAGAGGTTGCCGAGTTCCCTGTTAATTTATTAGCAATACGCACATCGCTTTTTGACCAGATGATAAATGAGCGTCTGTTGGGCCTCGAAGCCAAGGCTCGCGGTATTTCGTCTGGCCAATTGATCGCCAACGAAAGAGCAAAGCTTTCCGTTCCAACCGAACTAGAGATCAAGGCTCTTTATAATGCCAAACAAAGTTCACTCGGCGGCAGGCCGCTAAACGAGGTTAGAAATCCTATTATCGATTACCTTCGCCGCGAGGCCGAGCAAAAAATGTTGGCCGATCTTTCAAAGCGTCTAAAGATCAAATATAAATTCACTGTCGGCAAGGATGTAAATGCAGTCGGACTTGGAGCAAGCGATGTTGTTGCCACGATAAACGGGGGGCCTGTCACAGCCAAAGAATTTGAGGATTATGCCCGAATTCCGCTGTTCGATGAGAAGGCACACATTGCCGATGACATTTTAAGTGAGATCGACAACGCTTTGTATATCGCACTGCTTGCGGATGAAGCTAGATCGCTCAACATCGACGCCGGCATGCTTATCGGCCGCGAGATCACCGACAAGTTGAAGGAATTTTCCGACGAGGAGCGCTTTGCGCTGACAGATGATCTGGCAAAGCGGCTTTTTGCTAAATATCAGGCAAAAATTCTTTACACGGCACCTGAACCGATAATGCAAAATATTTCCGCCGGCAGTTCGCCGGCGATCGGCCCGGCAAATGCACCGGTCACGGTCGTGATGTTTAGTGATTTTCAATGCTCGGCATGTTCGGCCACTCATCCGATATTGAAGAAGGCAATCGGTAATTATCCGGGTAAGATCCGCTTTGTTGTTCGATACTTTCCGCTCGAAGCCATTCACGCCGACGCATGGCGCGCGGCCTTAGCCGCAGCAGCCGCAAATGCACAGGGCAAGTTCTTTGACTACATCGAGATCTTATACTCTAATCAGGACAAGCTGGATGATGCGTCTTTGAAAAAATACGCCGCCGATCTGGGTTTAAATACAAAACAATTTGAGTTAGACTTTAACTCCGAAAAGACCGCTGTTTTGGTTCGAAAAGATATGGCCGACGGCGAATCCTACGGTATCAGAGGGACGCCATCAATATATGTGAACGGCCTTAGCGTGCGGCGTTTCTCCGCCGGAAGTTTTAAGACAGCTATCGATAAAGCATTGGGAAATAAGTAAATATGCGTTTTCTTGTGATTTTTTTTGTTGCCGCCGTGACGTTCGGCTGTTCGGACAACGTAAATTCGGCAAAGCCGAGAGTCAACACTGCCAATTCAAACACCGCCAAGTCCTCGTCGGTTCCCGTTGACACTTACATAGTGATCAAAACCTATCCGCACGATCCCAAAGCGTTTACCCAGGGGCTTTTTTACTACGACGGATTTCTCTACGAAAGCACCGGCCAGAATGGAAGATCTTCGCTTCGCAAGGTCGAGTTGGAAACCGGCAAGGTCGTCCAAAAATTTGACTTGCCGCCGGAAGATTTTGGCGAGGGCATCACGCTTATCAATGGCAAGATCTACCAGTTGACATGGCAGCAGGGCCTTGGCCGTGTGATAGATGCAAAGACTTTTAAGGTGCTTAAGGAATTCAATTATCAGGGTGAAGGTTGGGGCCTGACTACGGATGGTTCGGCTCTGTATATGTCTCAGGGGACGCATGTATTGAAAGTGTTGGATGCCGAGACATTCAAACAGGCTCAGACGCTTACCGTAATGCGCGAGGACGGCAAGCCTCTATACAAGATCAACGA
>CAZUEI010000459.1:0-1825 GCA_964618985.1 uncultured Chloracidobacterium sp. | reverse complement strand
GATAGATGTTTTCAAGCACGACAATAGCGTCGTCTATCACGATGCCAACCATCAGCGTCAGAGCGAGCATCGTGATCTGATTGAGCGTGTAGCCCATCGCGTAAACGAGAGCAAAAGTAGAAATGATCGAGGTCGGGATCGCCATAGCGGCGATGAAAGTTGAACGAAAACTCCAGAGAAAAAGAAACACCACGATTGCCGCAAGTATCGAGCCGACAACGAGATGTTCTTCTATGGCGTGAAGCGAGTTTTCGATAAAGATCGAGTTGTCGCCTATAACCCGCAATTCGTAATTCGGCGGTAATGTTCCCTTTATTCCTTTCGCCTCGTCGCCGGTTATTTCTTTAAGACGGTCTTTTATTTCATGCGCGACTGCGACGGTGTTTTGGCCCGATTGTTTTGAAACGATCAGCGTCACGGCCGGTTGTCCATTGAGGCGCGCTTCACTTCGGAGCTCTTCAGCGCCGTCTTCTGTGTATCCGAGGTCTTTTACTTTGACGGGATAACCGCCACGTGTCGCAACTACAACGTCATTAAACTGTTCGGGCTTTTGGACCTTGCCCATAGTGCGGACGGCAGTTTCCGTTTGTCCTTCGTCAAGACGGCCACTCGGAAACTCCATATTTTGGATCGCCAGAGCTCCCGAAACTTCAGCCGGCGTGACGTTATAGGAACGCATCTTGTCAGGATCAACCCAAACATTTATCTGCCGTTCGCGGCCGCCTATCAGCGTCACCTGTCCGACCCCGCTGACCGATTCGATGCGTTCTTTTACTTTGTTCTTGGCAACCTCAGTAACATCGCGAAGGTTTGCCGGCGCAGAAACCACTATGCGTAAGATCGGCGCCGCATCGCTGTCCAGTTTTTGAACCGTGGGCTGTTCGGCGGTGTCGGGCAAATTTGGGATTACGGTCTGAACACGATTTTCAACCTCTTGCGCGGCTATGTTCACGTCCTTTTCTAAAAGGAACTGAACAAAGACCTGCGACACGCCTTCGATAGAAGTTGAGCGAAGCTCGTCAATGCCCGAGATCGTATTGACGGCTTCCTCAATTTTTTCCGTGATCTCAGTTTCTACTTCCTGCGGACTCGCGCCCGGATTTAATACAGTGACAGTGACGGTCGGAAAATCAACTTTGGGGAAAAGGTCAACGCCCAGTCTAAAAAAAGAAAACGCGCCGACGACAACCAGCGACATGACGAGCATCGTCGCAAAGACAGGCCTCTTAACACATATTTCTGCCAACCACTGCATGATTCTTCCTCTAGTTCATCTGTCTAACCAAAACGCCGTCTGACAAGCCATTGAGGTTACTCGCGGCGATCGTATCGCCTTCGGATATGCCCGACTTTACCTGTATGGTGCCATTTTCGAGCAATCCCAATTGAACTATTATCTGCCTCGCTGCTCCGTCTTTGATAATGAAGACCGAGTTTGTTTCACCTTCGGTTTTGACAGCCTCGACTGGGATCATGACCGCATCTTCCGGTTTTGACTGCGTGATCCTGACGGTTGCAAACTGTCCAGGTTTTAGAAGGCCGTCGCCGTTTGGAACTTCGGCTTCTACCGTCAAGGTTCGCGCAGCAGCGTTCAGGTTTGGCGAAATACGAACGACCTTTCCTGCAAAGCTGCGCTCGGGATAAGCGCTTGTCTGCAATGAGATCCCCTGACCTCGCGCTACCTTTCCGATAGATTGTTCGGGCACATCTATTTTCATTCTGAGAGGCGATGTTCGAACGATGGTCGCGATCTTTGTGTTCGGAGTGTTCGGGCTGATGTACTCGCCCACATCGGCGACGCGTTCGGCAATGTAACCGCTTATCG
>CAZUEI010000458.1:0-1833 GCA_964618985.1 uncultured Chloracidobacterium sp. | reverse complement strand
CTCAGGATCGTTGGATCAGCGAATGTGAAAAAGCTGATCCAGAGGGCATCGCTATAGTTGATGCGGCATTGTTGATCGAATCCGGCGGCTACAAACGATTCGACAAAATAATTGTTGTGTGGTGCGAACCTGCGATACAATTGACGCGCCTGATGGAGCGCGATAATTTGAGCGAACAGGATGCCAAAATGCGAATCGACGCTCAAATGCCGCAGCAAGAAAAAAAGCGTTTCGCGTGTCATCTTATTGACACCTCCGTCGGATTTGAAGATACTCGCCGTCAGGTTGTGAACGTATTTGAGCAATTGCTTGATAATGCGTCTTGAGCCGATGCTGATTCAGCTACAAAAAATAATCAAAGGAAAGCGTGAAGGTCGATTTTTTTTACCTATCGTCATTATCTGCTCTGTATTTCTTATTGCCTGCTCAGAAATAGAGAAACCGCAAACCCAGCCGTTTTATTCCGAATCAAAACCGCCGGCTAAACAGGAATTTCGCTGGAGCAATGGTAAAACGCCAAAAAGCTTTGATCCTGCCCGTGCCGCAGCCGCCCCAGAAACCGACATTGTCCGTGCGCTTTTTGAAGGGCTGACCGATATTGATGCACGCACGTTAAAAGAGATCCCAGCAGTCGCCGAAAAATGGACGAGCTCAGACGATCTTCGCACATGGACATTCCAACTTCGCCGGGATGCCAAATGGTCGAATGGGAAAAGCGTTACGGCCGATGATTTTGTGACCTCCTGGAGGCGGCTCGCAGCGCTTGGTGACAAGGCCGCACATCGTGAGTTGTTTCAGAACATCGTCGGTTTACGGACGTCAAAAAATTCTCCTGCAAGCGAGCCGACAGATTTCGCTCAGGTTCACATTGTAAACATAGAGACTGAACAGCATAACGATCAGCCTGATATCACTCCCGCTGTGAGATCAAAGGAACAAATTGCACTGCCTCTGCCAGCAAATACCGGGTCGAACTCGAAGTCGGAAAATAAGGCGAATACAGTTACCAAGCCAGTGAAATCTGGCGTAGAGGCGGTCGACGAATCCACTCTCAGAGTCACGCTGGAAATGCCCGACAAGGATTTTCCAAAGCTGGTTGCCAATCCGATCTTTCGTCCGGTCTATGGCGACGGTGCTGAATTTGATACCGCTCCGCTTGAGCGCACCGTTGTTACAAATGGCCCCTTTAAGATAGTTAAAGTCGATACGGGCGGTATTGTCCTTGGCCGCTCTGAAACCTATTGGAAAAAAACAGTCGTAAAACTCGAGCAAGTTCAATTCGTAGCCAAAGAAAGTGCTGAAGCGGCTCTTGACGCCTATAAAAAAGGGGAGATCGATGCCGTTACTAATGCCGAATTCGCACCGCTGGCATTAAAACTCCTTGCTCCGTACGACGATTTTCGCCGGACGACACACAGCGCGCTTAATTTTTACGAATTCAATACAAAAAAACCACCATTCAACGACCAACGTGTGCGCGAAGCCTTGGCAATTTCGATAGATCGGGAGCGCATTACTAACGGCGAACTTGAAGGCTCTGCACAACCCGCCATGTCATTTTTGCCACTTGGAGACAAAGAGAATACGCTCCTTTTATTTGATGTTGATAGAGCCAAACAACTTGTCGAAGATGCCGGATTTTTGAATGGAGCAGGTTTCCCCAAAATTCGGCTTTTGATAAATCGCAACGACACTCAACTGCGCGTTGCCCGCGCTGTCGTCAAGATGTGGAAGCAGAATCTAAACCTTGATACCGAGATCATCGTAAAAGAGCTGTCCGAAATTGAAACCCTGCGGGCTTCCGGTGAATATGATCTTGTTCGACGCGGAGTT
>CAZUEI010000457.1:0-1834 GCA_964618985.1 uncultured Chloracidobacterium sp. | reverse complement strand
GTTTCCCACGAACCGAATGAATTCTTTACCTGCAGCGTCGCCTTGTCTCCGTCTATCTTTTCGTCACGGTATTCGACCGACTTCTGGCCTGCATTAAAAAGAGTGTCGCGCTGGAGAATATCTTCGAGCGTCACGTTCTGTGCTTTTGCCTCGCGTTCATGCATCTGGATCGTCGCGTCCGAAAGCAAAAGCTTCATCGTTTCCGTGTCTTTTTTCTTGATCGCCTTTGTGTATGTCTTAAAAGTCTCAAGCGGCGTCGCCGGTTGCCTTTCGCCGCACCCTAACAGCAAGATTATGATCGATAATAATAGTGCAATTGACCAAATACGCATTTTACAGATACCTTTAATGAAGTTACCAAAAAGATAAAGTATAGCAAGTCAGAACCGGGAACGGTAGTGACTGGGTTCTTAGGTGTCAGAACCGGGAACGACTGGATAAAACCGCCCAGATCAGGAGTAAATATATGAAAAGAGAGTTATTGAATTCAGACGAGTTGAACACCGCGCTAAAAAATCTCGACGGCTGGACAACCGAGGATAAATTCCTAAAAAAACACCTGAAATTCGAGAACTTCGCCGCCGCGCTCAGCTTCGTCAACCAGGTCGGCGCCCTTGCCGAAGCCGTCGACCACCACCCGGACATAACATTCGGATGGGGCTACGCAGAGATCGCCCTCACAACACACGACCGCGGAGGTATGACCGACGTCGACATAAACCTAGCGGCCAAGATTGATCGCCTCGTTTAGGCGACGGCATCCTGTTCGACAATGATGGAAGTTTGGATCAGTGAACCCGTGTCCTATGGCCGACAAGCCAGCCAACCAAAACACCTAGTCCTAAACCGGCACCAAATGTTACACCGACTGAGGCCCACGGTTCCTTTTTGATCAAATGAGCCGTGTCGTCAACAATATCCTCGGCGGCATAGCGTCCGCGTTTAACCATTCGGCGGGCATCGACCATCCCATCTTCGAGGGCATTCGCGGCTCGTTCCTTTAACCTCTCGACCTTTAAGCCGGTCTGTGCGGCAAGTTCCGCCGCCTTGATCGCTCCATTGAAAAAACCTTCCTTTTTGGTATCTAATACTTCTTCTCGCATATTACTTCTCCATTCTGCAGATTGGGTAAACCTAAACGTTCACCATCCACTAAAAAAGGCGCAAGTTCCGTGCCGCCGGTGAACTTTGCGTGTGCCCCAATGTTTATCGGCATGACGACAGATGTTTCGGGTTTAAATTTGTGTATGGACCGTGAATTAATCCGCGCTTGGTAGAACACGCGGCTCGATTTTAAGACATTGAGATCGGCGAAATAATTAATTTAGCAGGACATTCAGCACATATTGCTACAGAATCTCGGGGCTCTTTTACGCCGAGTAACGTTTCTTCCAACCTTGATCCTGAATTTCGTTCACGATTGTATTGAGCGTCGTTGAAGGTCGCATCGCGGCGTCAGTCTTTTGGGAATTTGGATGATAATAACCGCCGAGATCTTGTGATTTTCCCTGCGCTCCGATCAATTCTTCGTTGATTTTGGCTTCGTTTTCCTGCATCGCTTTGACGACGGGAGCAAATTTGGAAGCGATTTCGGGATCTGTCGTTTGATTTGTGAGAGCTTCCGCCCAATACATTGCCAGATAGAAATGAGAGCCGCGATTGTCAATTTGCCCGACTTTTCTGGCAGGAGATTTGTCAGTGGCTAAAAATTTCGCGTTCGCTTCGTCCAGAGTGTCCGCCAAAATCTGCGCCTTTTTATTATTTTGTGTTTGAGCCAAATGCTCCAGACTTGCCTGTAAGGCAAAGAATTCACCGAGCGAATCCCAACTCAGAT
>CAZUEI010000456.1:0-1836 GCA_964618985.1 uncultured Chloracidobacterium sp. | reverse complement strand
CGTCCCGTCGCCATCCTCAAACCGGACGTCGATAATCAGCTTTTTGCGGCCCGCGATACGCCGCTCAGATGGCGAAACAGCTTCACCCAATTCTATATCAGCCATAGTCCTACGCCCCTTCTGCTAATAAAAAGATCACGAATCAAATTGTTTAACGAAAACTCGTTACACATTCTAACCTAAATCGCCATTTATGCATAGACCGACTGAATAGGGTAGAAATGATTTCCTCTTTTTCCCCTTTGCGATATTGCGTGCTTTTTAAGATGAAGGATTATTGTTGAATAATTTGCCGTTCGAGAGTATGCTTATTATCAACCAAACGCCTACACACAGGTCTTAATCAAGTGATCGCCGCTTAACTAAGGATGTGAAAATGCGGTTAATGATTGTTTTCGCGTCTGCAAGTACTGCTGAATATTAGAGGATAAAATAAAAGTAACGATGCCAAGTTTTTTTCAGGTCGAATCGCGCCGCAGAATTCTGTTCTGCCTTTTTGTTTTGGCTGTTTTAACAGCCCTGTTTGTTATTCCATTTCAGATGCGGTCCAACGCTGCGAAGAATCTGATCCAGCGAACGGAAAGTCATGAAGCAGATCTGCCGAATTACGACATTCGTTTAGACAAGACTGCCATCAATAACATTGCCGCTTTTCGCACGACTGTGGGCAAAAACGCTTCGCATATAGCGGACGCGAGAGATGCCTTTGTACGCGGAGAGGAGACCTTAAGACAGCATGTGCCGACACTCAAGATCGAATACAACACTGATATTCGCATCCCCGAAGTAATTGCTCCGGATGTAAAACAAGGCCGTGCGTTTCTTACTTCTCCAACTACCCCTTCTCGAACGAGACACGCAAACGTCCTGATAAATTTCCTAAAACAAAACACTGAACTTGTTGGTGCCGACTCTGTGCAGATCGACGGCCTTAAGGTTTTTGCCGATTACACCAATCCTGACGGAAATCTTTCGTTTGTCGAACTCAACCAGGAGATAAATGGAATACCGGTCTTTCGGGGTGAGGTCAAAGCTGGCTTCACAAAACGCGGCGAGATGATTCGCGTCATAAATAATCTTGCCCCTGCTCTCGATTATGATGCGTTATCGACAAATTTTCACGACCCACTGGACGCGGTCAGAGCTGCCGCTGCTTTGATCAATAACGACGCCTCGAAACTCGACCTTCGAAGAAATGGCAAAGAGTCCACAGAAATTAAAGCAGTTTTCGGGACCGGTGATTCGGCAACAACGGCTGAGAAGATGTATTTTCCGACGGAACCAGGCGTGGCTGTTCCGGCGTGGCGTGTTTTGATCTGGCAGCCGGTCAATGCGTATTACGTGATCGTCGATGCGGCGAACGGAGTGATGCTCTGGCGTAAGAATATCACTCAAGATCAGACTCAGTCGGCAACATACAGTGTGTATGCCAATCCGAATGCGATGATAAATGTTGCCGATAGTCCGTTCCCTATGACTCCGGGCCCGACATCGCCAAATGGTAGCCAAGGTGCTGCGATCACGCGAACCTCGATCACGAGAATTGGCAATGAAGCGCCTTATACCTTCAACAACCTTGGCTGGATAACCGACGGCGTAAATAAGACTGATGGCAATGCTATACAAGCGGGACTCGATCGCGATGGATCGGACGGAATTGATGCGAACAGCGAGGCAGCCGGCACTAGCCGAGTGTTCAATTTCACCTACAATCCGTTGAACCCGAATACCAACACGGGCGACGCGCCTATCCCGGTGACGCAAACTTATCCCGGCAGCGCTTTCCAGCAAGGAACGGTCACCCAGTTGTTCTATATTTCCAACTGGTATCACGAC
>CAZUEI010000455.1:0-1841 GCA_964618985.1 uncultured Chloracidobacterium sp. | reverse complement strand
GCAGTTGGCGGTTGGCGGTCGCTAACTTATCGGCACTACGCGGAACAAACTTTTCGGGATTTCTGATCATGTTCCCTAACATTCCCCCGACAGCTTCATATCTGGAATGTATTGATTCATGAGTGGCTGGGTTTATATATCCGCAATCCAAAGAGTAGTCGAGCCAGGTTTCCGTTTCGGCAACCTCTCCGTCGGCATCTGACATTTTGTTGACAAACATTTTGGGGTATTGCCGCTTTCGGTAACCTTCGGCAATATTTGCGGAGACTGCACGTGAGGAGCGTCTAATCTGATCAATCAATGAAAAACGCTCCTCTTGCGGGAAGGTCTTGGTGAGCCTAAAAATTTCCATCGATAGCTCGTAAGCTAATTGGTAAACTCTTAGACTCTTATGTCCATTCATTACTGAATAAAACTTGATACCCGTCTGCCAACTGCCTACAGCCAACCGCCAGCTGAATCAGACTTCTTTAAACTCAGAATCCACATCCTCGCTAGAGAGCGCAACTCGGTAATTCTTCGACTGTTTTTGTTTTGTGATGAGCAGGTCGTCTTTTGTTTTCAGGAGGTCGGCGCGGTTGTAAACGGATATCTCAAAATTATAACCGTGAGTGATAGCGTCCTTCGGACAGGCCTCGACGCAAAATCCGCAAAAAATGCAGCGGCCGTAATCGATGTTATAGACCTTGGCATAGCGCTCGTCACGCCCGATGCGTTCGGAATACGGCCTGGGGTCGTCCTGTGCCTCGATATAAATACAATCCGAAGGACAAGCCGCCGCGCACAAATAACACGCAACGCATTTTTCTTTGCCATTCTCGTCTACATGCAGCAAATGCTGTCCGCGATAACGCGGTTGAACCGTAACAGGCACATCAGGATATTGCACTGTCCACTTCTGACGCGGTATTTCCGAGAGAGTGCGTTTCATTCCCTTTAGAACCGCGACAGTTGATTGAATTACATCGGAAACGACTGACATATAATTAAGTAAATCCCGTTAATTTGGCACATTACCCATGAGACCACCTAATACGCCAAAGAAAATCTGCAATATGATGAGCACGACTCCAAGCACGAACCCGAGTGCCCCGGCGATCATTCCACCCAAGGCCATTCCTCTTCCGCCGAACTCCGACGGATTTTCGTCCGCTTTCTTCTTGGCGATAAATCCCATGACAACCGCTGCCGGCCCGGTGATGACCGAAAAACAACACAAAAGACTTAGAATGCCGGACACAAGCGAGCCGATCGCCAAACCTTTGCTCTGGCCGTCAACACCCGCCTGCGCCGGTTGAAATGGTGCGTTTGCTGCTATCTGCTGATTTTGCCAAGCCGCTTCCTGCACCGGCGGCGGTGTCCATTGAGCCGGCTCCGGTTCTTTGAAAGGTGGAATCACTTCCTGCGCGAGCACGGTTTCCGCATCATCCGCATAACGTGGCGATTCAGATGTAGGCGGCTCAAACGGGCTTTCCGGTGCAGAAAACGGCGATGGCGGAGGAGCCATATCGCCAAATCCCGTTGCGGGCGGCTCTGTCATTATTGACTCTTCGGTCAGAGTTTCGTTCGCTTCTCCTGTACCAAATGCTTGCTTCATTTCCTCTTCCGAGACATACATTGTCTTCAGAGGATCCATCCCGGGCAATTCCAAAACTTCGTCAGGCGGGGCAATTGGAATAGATCCGGTGGTTTCATGGATAAGCGGCTCTACGGCAGTTTCTGCCGGCGTTTCCTCAATGGGCTCAATTACAACTTCTTCGACCGAAGCTTCCGCCGGTCTATCAGCTTCGGACGTCAGATCTATTTTATGCCCGACTACGGTCGCATACGGATCAAAAGCC
>CAZUEI010000454.1:0-1847 GCA_964618985.1 uncultured Chloracidobacterium sp. | reverse complement strand
AGAGATTTTTACCTAAAGAGGTATGCAGCATCCAAGTCTGCGAAAACTCCCTATGACCGCGACAGCGTATTTACAAAAGCGGCCAAGATGGAAAAGATGTTCTCCGACATGGGCGGCCTGCTTACGGTTGGCACCGATCCGACAGGCATCGGTGGAACATTGGCCGGCTACGGCAATTGGCGGGCAATTGAATTGTTAGTCGAAGCAGATGGATTCACACCTCTCGAGGCGATAAAGATCGCAACACTCAACGGAGCGATCGCGCTAGGATTTGATAAAACTATCGGTACAATCGAAACCGGAAAATCAGCGGACCTGCTTATCATCGACGGCGACCCGTCCAAGAACATCGGTGACCTCCGCAAGATTCAGTATGTATTCAGGAATGGCGTCGGTTATAATTCGAAGAAATTGTTTGATTCAGTTAAAGGGAAAGTCGGGTTTAATTGAGTCCGGACTAGTAAAGTAAATATTTTTGTCTATGTTTACAAAATTGAAGTAATGTTTCAGCCCATCCGGAATGAATTGTGCCAAGTGACACGCCATCTTCGATTTGTTTTCGGATCTTGTCCGTGCCGCTTACGACATCGAATGGATTCTTTCCGAATTCGTATTCGTAATCGCCCTGTTTCCATTGGAATTTGTCGGGGTAGAGATCGTAGGCGGTTTTGACCATTGCGATGCCGACGATTACAGGCGTGAAAGTGCTTCTGTCTGTGACGTGGAGTTGGACGCCGCCGCAGGTTTGGGCGGACCATTTTTGGAATGTGGGTTGGAAATAGCACGGGCGGAAAATGACGCCGGGAAATTTAAATTTGTCGAGTTCAGCAACCCATTCATAAGGATCGATATACGGCGCGCCGTTTAGTTCGAAGGGTTTTGTCGTGCCGCGTCCTTCAGAAAGCTCCGTCCCTTCAAGATGCACTGTTGCGGGAAAAACTACGCACGTATCGACCGTAGGGATATTTGGCGAAGGCAAAACCCACGACAATCCGGTTTCGTCGCCCCACATTTCGCGCTGCCATCCTTCCATTTCGATGACTTCGAGATCGCAGCCGATGCCGAAATGTTCGTTGAACATTTTGGCGAGTTCGCCGCAAGTCATGCCGTGTCGCGTCGGAATTTCAAATTGTCCGACGAACGAAGTGAACTTAGATTCGGTAACGTTTCCTTCGACCACAGTTCCGTTGATCGGATTTGGCCGGTCGCAGACGACGACTCGCTTGCCAAATTTCTTAGCGGCTCGCATACAGTTTGCCATCGTATAAACAAAAGTATAGATGCGACAGCCGACGTCCTGCATATCAAAAACGATCACATCTAGATCGGCGAGCATGCTTTCGGTGGGTTCGCGCGTTTCGCTGTAGAGCGAGTAGATTGGCAAACCGCTTCGCGAATCAATTGCGTGATCGGTTTCGATCATGTTGTCCTGAACGTCACCGCGAATTCCGTGCTGCGGGCCGAACAGCGTCGTGAGATTAATTTCCTTGTGCGCAAAAAGAACGTCGGCCGCATGAGCGAGCGTGTCCGGCATCACCGACGCCTGATTACAAACCAAACCAACTCTTTGTTTGCGGATCGCATCAAGACGATCATCTAAAATGCGCTCAATACCAAGTCGAACTCTTTTTTGCATATTTAAAATAATAGCCCGAGCCTAAAGCCCGGGCTATTTTCGGTCAATAGATTTTCAGGCCTATTTCTTCTTAGCAGCCGGTTTCTTAGCTGCCGGTTTTTTCTTGGCGGCTGGCTTCTTAGCGGCCGGTTTCTTAGCTGCTGCCTTTTTCGGAGCGGCTTTCTTTGCGGCCGGTTTCTTAGCTGCTGCCTTTTTCGGAGCGGCTTTCTTT
>CAZUEI010000453.1:0-1850 GCA_964618985.1 uncultured Chloracidobacterium sp. | reverse complement strand
ACGCTTATAAACGACGAAAGATACTCGAAATCCACTTGAAATTACTTGAGGATGGCAACGAGAAAAATCTGCAAAAACAGGCCGATTCTCACTTTCTTATGTCGGTATGTGCGGTATCAACGGCATAGCATTTTCCCCACGTTCAGGCAGACAGGCAGACAAAGCGAAACTCGTGCAAATGCGGGACATTTTGCAACATCGCGGGCCTGACGCCGAAGGCGTGCTTGTCGATGGAAATATCGGCCTCGGGCATCGCCGTTTGAGCATCGTCGATGTCACCCACGGAGAGCAGCCGATGTTCAATAGTGACCGATCATGTGTGATCGTCTATAACGGTGAGGTTTATAATCATGCTGATCATCGCGACGAGCTTATTGCAAAGGGCTACGAATTTCAGAACCGCAGTGACACCGAAACGATTCTTCACCTCTACGAAGAGCATGGCCGCGATTGTGTAGATCATCTTCGCGGCATGTTTGCCTTTGCAATCTGGGATAAGCGGAAACAAGAGCTTTTTATTGCCCGCGACCGTTTTGGCGTGAAGCCGTTGTACTACGTTCACGACAGCGAAGGAAATCTGTTTTTTGCTTCCGAGATAAAAGCGTTGATTGAAGTTGGCGCTGTTAAACCTGAGCTCAATTTCAACGCCTTGCCCGATCAGTTTGCCAACCACGGAACTTCGGGCGACGAAACACTTTTTCGCGGCGTCAAACGCGTGCTGCCCGGCCACACAATGACATGGAGTGACGGGCGAATCGATATACGAGAATTTTGGGACCTCAGCTTTGAGCCAAAGCACGAGCCTCGAAGCGACGCTGAATATATCGAAGAATGGCGCGACTTGTTTAGAAAATCCGTTGAGTTGCGGCTGATGGCGGACGTGCCGCTTGGAATGTTTCTGTCAGGCGGCATTGATTCGTCGGCAATTGCCGCGATGATGTCAACGATGGTTAAGGAGGCGATCAAGACTTTCTCGGTCGGTTTTCGTGAGCGCGAAGCAAATGAACTCGAATACGCGCGGCTCGTCGCAAAAAAATTCGGCACCGATCACCACGAAATAATCATTACACCGGAGCAGTTTTTTGATGTATTGCCAAATCTTGTATGGCACGAGGATGAGCCGATAGGTTTTGTAGCATCCGTGCCGCTCTATTTTGTTTCGAAACTGGCGCAAGAGCACGTAAAAGTTGTTCTTACGGGCGAGGGCAGCGACGAAACGCTTGCCGGTTACGGACGGTATCAGAAGGCTCTTACACTCCTCAATTACGGTGAGAAATATGAACAGCTTACGCCGTCATTCGTGCGTGACGCGGTTCGCGGCGGCGTGGCTACGCTTCCAGCAAGTTTAAACCGCAAGTTGAATCGCACTTTTCTTTCGCGTGAATCAGATATAGAAAGTCTGTTTTTCGACAACTTCGGTGTTTTTCCGAAAGCGATGCAAAAGAGCCTATTCAACCGCGAAACACGCAAAAAACTCGAAAGTGAAAACCCTTATGTTCAGCAGAATAGTTGGCTCGTTAAGTCTGACGCCGAGGACGTGCTCGACAAACTGCTCTACGCCGATACCAAAACATATCTTCACGAGCTGCTGATGAAGCAGGATCAAATGTCGATGGCCGCTTCGATCGAAAGCCGCGTGCCGTTTCTCGATCACAAACTTGCTGAATTCACCGCGCGGATGCAGCGCGAAATGAAGATCAGACGCGGAACAACCAAATGGATATTGCGAGAAGCAATGAAGGGAATTTTGCCTACTGAAATTCTTGAACGCCCGAAGATGGGCTTTCCCGTGCCAATCGGAAAATGGTTTAGAGGTGAGTTCAAACATATTGTTGATGAATACGTCCTCA
>CAZUEI010000452.1:0-1855 GCA_964618985.1 uncultured Chloracidobacterium sp. | reverse complement strand
CGAGATTGACCGGATGTTTGAACGGCTTGTCCGGTGTGTGGCATGACTGGCATGAGCGGTCTGCCAGCGAACCCAGATCGACCGGATGCTGGAATGGGCCGGTCTGCATATTCGCTGTAGGCGGAGCTTCCGAATCATAGATAGTTACATGGCAGACGTTACAGTCGTTGGTGATGGCCTTCCCGGTTTTACTTACGTGCTGGCCGGCGTGACAACGAAAACACCCTGCGGTAACCAGATGGCCTATGTTGTTTGGATGTGTTTGCCAGTCGGTTTTCATTTCAGGGAAAAAGTACGTCTGAAAAATTCGCTGGATCTCGGTGACCGAGCTTTGGATCACGTCGCGTTTCTGCAGATAAAAATCGTTGTAATTCGTTCGATAATAATCGTTAAGGTTGACGTCAATTGCGTTGAGCGCGTCCGAGGTTGTTTCGTACTTGACGGTAAGCACTTCGACCGCCTTTTGCTTCAGGTACGGTATTGAAGGGTCTAACAAACCAGCGGCGAATGACTGATCCAGAGCAACATCAGGCGGAAGATACTGGTGAGCCGGCCGGTTATGGCAATCCACGCAGTCCATTTTGCGCATAGGCAAGTTGGATATCTGCTCCGCGGTCAGCGGTTGGCTGCGGTCGAAAAATTCCGTGATCTTTCCATCCCGATCTTTCATTTTCACATAGGGGATAACCTGGCGCTGCTTGTCGGTAGTGATGTAAGAAACCTCATTTTCGGGATTTACGTGCCAGTGGATCCCAGTCGCCCCTGTTCCGAGATTTGCACCTCCTACGTTGATCAGCATCCGTGACTGGCGAAGAGTGTTTTTCTCGTCATTCTTATAATGATTAAAAACCTTCAACTGGGCGCCGAAAAACTTTTCGGGCCAGTGACACTGTTCACACGTTTCCGGTGCCGGGCGAAGGTTGTGAACCGGCGAGCTAATAGGTTTCGAATACTTGTTAAAACTCACCGAATAAAGTTGATATGCGCCTGACAATTTCGAACGGGCATACCAGCCGGCACCCGATCCTACGTGACATTGAACGCAGGTCACGCGAGCATGGGCGCCTGCCATATATGCCGTATATTCGGGCTTCATCACTGAGTGACAAGTGATACCGCAAAAGGGAACCGATTCTGTATATTCAAAAGCCCGATAACTGCCGAACGCGCTGGCCGTGACAAAAAAGAAGGTAATGACAAGAAACTTCAGGAACGCGCGGCGGGTGTGGGCGTCGTTGAGATCCAGTTTCGGATAAGCCGCAATGCCTTCGGGATCATGCCGATGCCGCCGGCGACGTTCGAGAATAGCTCCGACGGCCATAACCACCAACCCAAAGATCATTATTGATGGAAAAATGATGTAAGTCAGGATCCCGATATACGGGTTTTCGTGCTCGGAGGTGATCTCGATAAAAAACAGGAGGGTGACACTTGCGAGACTGGCGGCAACGATCGCCGTGCCTGCGAAACTAATGGAATTTGCGAGCAGGCTTGGAAGTTTATGCTTGATCCGTTTGTTATCCGGAGCTTCGTTGTTAAGTTCGTTTTCTTGGTTCACGTCCTTCCCTAGTCCACAGAATATTTGTCTCGCAAAGCCACAAATTCGCCAAGGCCGCCCGCTTACGATTCAAACTCATTCAAATCTCTGAAACGTGTCGCGGGACGGCCATGGCTTTCAAGACCCTAATGTCAGACCCAAGTGTTTAGTGTGTCAATTTGCGGGCGGCTTTAGAGTCTTCATATACGCTGCCAAACCTTTGGCATCATCGATGGTCATTCCTTTTTCTTCATATCCCGGCATATAAGGCGGCTTTGCGCCTTTCCTGCCTTTCAAGATCGTTTGTACATGCTCGTC
>CAZUEI010000451.1:0-1888 GCA_964618985.1 uncultured Chloracidobacterium sp. | reverse complement strand
TGCTGATTCCGTAAACGACATGGACGCCTTCGTTCTCAAGCCTTCGCGCCCACTCGATGTTGTTCTCTTCGTCAAAACGAGCTTTTAGTTCGACCAGCGCCGTGACTTGCTTTCCGAGCCGGCTCGCCCGCATGAGCGAATTAACGATCGGCGAGTCCTTTCCGGTGCGATACAAACAGATCTTTATTGCCTGCACATTGGGGTCTTCGGCCGCATCGTCGATAAAATCCGCTACCGTACTGAAAGAAGTATAAGGATGATGAAGCAAAATATCCTGCTTCTTAATAACGTCAAAAATGTTTACCTTTTTTTGTAGTTCCGACGGAACAACGGCCATTATCGGCTTTTCTTTGAGTCGCGGGCGGTCGAGAGCATATAACTGCATAAGGTCCGGGATATCGACAAACCCATCGACGCGTTCGATATCGGTATCGTCAAGGCCAATGCCCGTCTGAAGTAGCTTGACCATCTTTTGCGGCATCGCAGCCGACACTTCTAAGCGGACTGCAAAACGGTCACGGCGCCTCTGAAGTTCCCGCTCGAGCGTCCTCATCAGGTCGCCGGCCTCATCCTCGCGAAGTTCGATGTCGGCATCGCGCGTTACACGAAGCAAAAAAGCTTCGCTCGTTTTCATGTGCGGAAAAAGTTCGGCGACGTTTGCGGCAACGACTTCCTCAAGGAGCGCGTATCTGCCCTCCTTTTCATTGATCGGAATAAGACGCGGCACGGTTGGCGGCAGCTTAATTCGTATAAAACGTTTTTGACGAAAAAGGTGTTTTAATTTCGTTTGGGTAAACGCTCGATTAGGCTCTATGTAGAGGCCGAGATTCAGACTCAAATTTGAAATGTACGGAAACGGGTGGCTCGAATCGACCGATTGCGGCGTCAGGATCGGAAACAGGTTGTTCCGAAAGTACTTGCCCAGTAATTTCTTCTCTTTCGCGTTTAGACTCGCATAAGATTCGATCGTTAGGCACGCGTCTCTCAGAGCCGGAATTACATTCTCAGCTAGATACGAAACCTGCCGCTTTAGCATCGGCCTCAAACGCTTATAAACCGCAGCAAGTTGCTCGGACGCGGTCAGCCCGTCTGCCGAAAGCTCGCCGACGCCCTCAAAGATCTGCTCCTTCAGGCCCGACACGCGGATCATAAAAAACTCGTCGAGATTGCTGGAAAAGATACAAAGAAACTTGAGGCGCTCCAGCACAGGTAAGCTCTCGTTGGTCGCCTCATCGAGAACACGCCGGTTAAATTCGAGCCAACTCAGCTCGCGGTTAAAGAGCGTCCCGCCGTCGTGGTCGTCCGATTGCGGTGCCGCTGGCTCAGGCTCATGGGCCGTCTTTGATGATTTCTTATCCAAAAGTGTCATATATTGCGGGCTTGATTATATGAAAAGCCACTACCGGAACAAAGCATATCGATGTTAAATCTTTTGTGAAAATGCCATTTCATTGATAACTACAGATCGCGGATCATCTCCGTCGCCCTCGATCTTTATTGAGATCGCTCTGTTTTGAAACGAAACATCTCTAAGCCTATCCGCCCATTCGATGATAATGACGGCGTTTTCGCTTTCAAGGATCTCACCTAATCCGACTGCCTCGGCTATGTTCAATGTGGCCTCCAGCCGCCACAGGTCAATGTGATACACATCAAAACTCTTTGTTTTATAGAGATTTACCAGCGTAAAGCTGGGGCTTGTGACCTCGTCAATATCAAACCCAAGCTCATTCAAAATGCCTTTAGTCAAAAGCGTCTTGCCCGCTCCAAGCCCGCCGTACAGTAACGCCAAGTCCCCGCCCCTGAGAGAATGTCCGATCTCTTCCCCAAGAGCAAAAGTTTTGTCGGGTGAGTCACAAACAACGCTCTTATCCTTCATTAGCGATCC
>CAZUEI010000450.1:0-1904 GCA_964618985.1 uncultured Chloracidobacterium sp. | reverse complement strand
CGTCGCCCGGTTTGCCCGTGTGCTCACCATTTTCAATGACGACGCGGCCGCGTGAAAGAACAGTCTCGACTTTGCCTTTCATTTTCCAGCCTTCGTAGGACGAGTAGTCAACATTCATATGTTCGTTCTCGACACCGAAGGTGTGTTCTTTTTCGGGGTCAAAGATAACAATATCCGCATCCGAACCAACTGCGATCGTTCCCTTCTTTGGAAACAAGCCGAACATCTTGGCTGCAGTGGTTGATGTCAGTTCGACAAAGCGATTCAAAGAAATTCGGTTCTCTACAACGCCGCCGTTGTAGATCAGGTTCATGCGGTTTTCGACGCCGGGCGCGCCGTTCGGGATCTTGGAGAAATCGTCTTTGCCGAGTTCCTTTTGCTCTTTCATACAGAACGGACAATGGTCGGTTGATATGACCTGGAGGTCGTCCATTTTCAGGCCCTTCCACAACTCGGCGTGATTGTGCTTTTCACGCAGCGGCGGCGTCATCACGTATTTTGCACCATCCCAACCGTCGCCGTAATCGTCGATCGAATGGAAAAGATACTGCGGACAAGTCTCCGCAAACGCCGGAATTCCGCGATCACGCGCCTGCCTAACCTGATTCAGCGCGTCAGTGCAGCTAAGGTGAACGATATAAACCGGCGACTCTGCCATTTCTGCGATAGCGATGGCGCGGTGAACGCCCTCGGCCTCCGCAATCGTCGGTCGCGTCAGCGCATGATATTTCGGCGCGGTGCGTCCGTCGGCAAGAAACCGTTTGATGATCTCGTTGATGACAATGCCGTTCTCGGCATGCATGCAGATCAGCCCGCCGCGTTGACCCGCTGCCGACATCGCGCGAAAGATAGTCGCGTCGTCCGCCAAAAACACACCTGGATAGGCCATAAACAGCTTGAACGACGATATGCCTTCGTCAATGAGCTTATACATCTCCTTCTCATCGCCGTCCTCAAACTCGGTCGTAATAAGATGAAAGCCGTAGTCAATGCAAGTCTTACCCTCGGCCTTTTTGTGCCACGCATCGACTCCCGAGGTCATCGATTCGCCCTTCGTCTGCACCGCAAAATCAATGATCGTCGTCGTCCCGCCATGAGCCGCCGCACGAGTACCTGTAAAGAAATCGTCGCTCGACGACGTCCCGCCAAACGGCAGCTCCATATGCGTATGCGGATCGATCCCGCCGGGAATGATGAGCTTGCCCGACGCATCGATGACAACATCGGCCTCGATGTCGAGGAACTTGCCGATAGTTGTGACAGTTTCACCGTCGATGAAAATGTCCGCCATGTAATCGTCAACCGCGGTCACAATGCGGCCATTTTTGATCAGAGTTTTCATAGTTTCTAGGTTTTCGAGGACTCTGGGCCAACCTCAGCCAATTCCTGAAGAGCGTACAGAACCATCAATCCCGCCTTGTCCTTTTCGCGATTTGCTGCCTCCTTAGCAGCGATGAGTGCGGATATTGAGAGCACTTTTGTCGGACATCCATCTAGGTCAACCGTGTCCGCGACCTTCGCAGCTTCGGTGTAGTCGCCCACGCCCTTCACCTCTCCCAAGAGATCGACATCGCCCATCTCTGTTTCGAACGTAAAATTCGTTCCGTGCTGGAGCGTTGTCCAATCGAAAACAAATGGAAGACTCCTGTCGAGACCTCGCGGATGGGGTTTGAGGGGCTCGAGTACGGCTGCAATCTTTTTAACGTTTTCTCGCGTCCGCGAATAACAAATGTCGATATCCTCAGTAACGTAATTCCCGCCGTGGCTTCTAATCGCGACGCCTCCGACGATTACGAAATCAACACCGGCTTCGCTTAATCTTCGAGCGACCTCAAAGAGATTGATCATTGCTTTTCAGCTGGCTTAGACTTTGCCCGCCGCATAGCTTCCCCAAACTTCAGCAT
>CAZUEI010000449.1:0-1906 GCA_964618985.1 uncultured Chloracidobacterium sp. | reverse complement strand
AGTATCGGGGGTTTGGCGTCAGATTATCATGGGTCAGATCCGAAAGCTGTATGGTCGGCAAAATGCCGGCTAGGACCACTCCGGCGTTGAATTTTCCAGCGGCTTCGCGAACGACATCAAGTATCTCGTTGAGTTCGTCCTCCATTAGTCGAAGACAGTCACCGCCAAAACCGCGCGGCGTCAAGTTTGCTTCCAGATTAAACTTACCGATCTCGGTCGTCAGGCGGCCGTCGTGGGCTTCCTCTATTACCTCAACAACGAGTCCAGCCGGGTGCATCGCGGAATCCACGAGAAACATCTCTTGTTCGGCTCCGATCCGTCGCTCAGTCTCTTCGAACATTCCTGCATCGAGCATGTACTCAAGCGCCTGCAGGTCATTGAGGACGCCGAGCGTAAATGCCCGCATCTGTCCGTCGTCATATTCTCTTGTGACTTTTTTATCACCCATCCTTTACATGCCCTTCCACTTGAACGGGGCGTCGGTGTCGTGTTTCCGGCGACTGACGACCAGCTTTTTATCTACCCAGCGGCGGCGGCGAAATCCCAACAAGTGAAAGACTTGCAGCGGGAACAGCCGCGCTACGCTTGTATTAACTATCAAGGTTCCCGGATCGTCCTCGTCGCGCCTGACGCCAGGGAGGATATGAATGATCTTTTGTATGCCTAAATTGCGAAGAATGCCCGAGAGCCACAGCCAGAACGGGGATATTTCGCGGCCAATAAAAAATCCGTCGTTGCCAAGTTTTTGATAAAGCGGCATAAGTATTAATCCTGACTCAGGAGCTCTTATAGGCCCATTTATATCGTTAGCCAGGATCTGGCCTTTGTTGACGGGATCGAAGTTGTTAAAACCAGGCAACATCGCAAAGCCATCATACTCCGAGGTTGGATGTCGATATCGGACCTCGAAAAGCCTCGCTCCACGGCCGCCGGCGGCCAGCCGTCTGCGGTAAAACTCTGCATCCGGAACATCCTTTGGATCGAGGATCCTGGCGTTTTCCAATGCCAGCCAGACCAATGCTTCGTGATTCTTGACAGTTTCCGGTGAATGATGCTGCCCGCCCTCAAAACCAAGAGTCACAGCACCGGCATTGTTCAGATATTCGAGCATTGTTCCGTCGAGTTGTTCTTCAATCCCAAGAAGGATCGTCACAGGAAATTTCTGTGCAAATGAGCGATTTCGCAGCGTGTCGCCAACTGTCGCAAATGGCATACCATCGGATGATGTGGAATGAAGGTCAATAACAAACACTTCGTCCATTGCCGTGATCAAAATACCGTCCAATATATGGTCAAGTTCAGTTAACTCAACTCCTTCAGTGGTTTCAGACAATTCGTCCGTGCCAATATTGGACATATTTTTCGGCGTCCAGTGACGATTGAGATCTGCATCGACAAAACGAACGCCATCGGAAAGAGCTCTCGTGTTTCCCGTAAGAAAGTAAACGCGGCCCTTAAGCTTCCCTGTCAACTTATCTAGTCGCTTCGACACGTTTGACAGCGCCGCAGCTCCGCCGGGTTCATTGCCGTGAAGGCTGCCGATAATAATTAACGTCGGGCCGCTCGGTTCGCCGATAAAGGCACCTATCAGATGCTCACCTTCTTCGTGAACAGTTTCGCCTGCGAAATCCAAACTCGGTTTTAGTTTTATATCTATTGCGTTTTCCATTGTTGTAAGAATTGTGATTTCCATCACAACCGCTAATGCAACCACTGTTCCGTTTGCGCTGAATGATAATATTCCCGTTCTTATTGCTGAAAATCAGGCGATCGACACAAACTACTTCAGTAGCCGAGAACTTTTCATCACTGCCTGCGAAAAAATACGCACTTTTGACGGGCACGGAACGCCAAATTAAAGCGATTTTGTTGGCATATTTTTTGCAGACATGGATTTTGACCTGCC
>CAZUEI010000448.1:0-1911 GCA_964618985.1 uncultured Chloracidobacterium sp. | reverse complement strand
CGGGGACATATATGCTGACGGGTTTTGGTGCGGGTTCCTACACCATAAAACCGACAAAGCCGGGTGGGTCGAATGGAGCGATCACGTCAAATGATGCTGCTAGGGTCGCACAGGGTGTTGTGTCATCACCGGCTTTCGTAAGCCAAAACCAGAGGTTTGCGGCTGATACGAGCGGTAACGGCAATGTGACGTCGAATGATGCGGCCTTGATCGCGAGGTTCGCGGCTGGACTTACAGGCGCGGGAAATGCCGGCCAGTGGAAGTTCTTCGTTACAGGGGCACCGTCGCCGCTGCCGACGGCGCCGCAGACCTATAACGACAGTCGGACATACGCTTCGGTGACAAGCAGCCTGACGGGAGAGGACTACATAGGCATTCTGGTCGGCGAGGTTTCGGGCAACTGGAATCCGGCTACTCATCCGCGACCAGCGGGAAAAGTGAACAGTGAACAGTGGACAGTGGGCAGTGAAGACGGCAAGTCAGAGTACCCGATTACGGTCGCGGCTCAGCATTTGGTAACACCGGCGAAGTCGGAGATCATTATTCCGATTTCGGGGCATGGTGTGGCCGATAAGGGCATCATCTCATATGAATTCGATCTCAGATATGACCCGTTAGTTATACAGCCGCTTGCTGAGCCTGTTGATGAGAAGGGAACCGTCAGCCGCGGGCTTTTTGTCGTGGCCAATCCGCACGAACCGGGCTTGTTGAGAGTCGTTGTATATGGCCCAATGCCGATAGATGATGACGGCGTGCTTTTGAATTTGAGATTCACTGCTGTCGGAGCCGTTGGTTCGGTTTCGCCGCTGACATTTGAACGGATAATGTTCAACGAAGGTGAGCCGCGAGTAACGATAACTAATGGAAAGGTCGAACTATTCTAAAAAAACAAAAATGAGAGAAACGGGCACCACAAGGTGTCCGTTTTTTTATCACAGCAAAGCCTACACTTTATCAAACTGGTCCTCGGACAACTTCAACCGTAGAGTTGGCCCGCGCGGCGATGCCCGAAGAGACGCTGCCGATCAGAAGACGACTGACTGTATTTGGGGCGCAGTGAGGCCCAACAAAGATCGTATTAGCTTTCCATTCTTCAGCTTCTTCGACAATTATTTCTCTCGGATGGCCAAAAAGTACCTCGACAGACGCCAGAATGCCTGCCCGTCTAAGCTTTTCTAATGACGTGGCAGCTAGCGTTTCGGTCCACTGCAGAGCAAATCTTGCTTCGATAGCCGCATCGTTCATTTGCGGCGTAAATCTGCCTATCGAACTTAGAACGGACGAATCAGCAACCGCCAGCAATCGAACCGTCGTCCTGCCAGGCCATTTGCGCTTGGCAATAATGTCAACGGCATGGACCGCCCCGGCGGAGCCGTCAAATCCGACAAGGAGTCTTGCAGGATGAATTTCCTTTTCTTCAGTTCCGCGGGCAATGCGAACTGAGCACTCGGCCTCGGCAAGGATGGTTTGTGAAGTATGCCCGCAGATCATATTTCTCTGAGGATAGATCTGATGCGGCTCGCCCACAACTATCACATCGGGATCGAAAGACGCAGATCTTGCCAGTATTTCGCGTGCGGGCGAGCCCGATGCCGTTTCTGTTTTTACTGTCCATGTCGGAAATTCCCGGCATAAAGCCGCTTTCCCCGCTTGTGCGATCGAAGCTGCCTCAGAAACTGACTTTGGCCGCAGTAAAGATTCGGCAACGGTGATAATGACAGCCTCGGTTTCGTTGGGAAAGCCGGCTCGGCGAAGATCGTGAAGAGCGGCTGTTGCCGCGTCAGAGCCGTTGTATCCGATCAAAATCCGCATCATTTTTTCCTTACATCTGAAAGAAGATCTGCCATTGTTTGAAAGGCAGGTCAAAATCCATGTCTGCAAAAAATATGCCAACAAAATCGCTTTAATTTG
>CAZUEI010000447.1:0-1933 GCA_964618985.1 uncultured Chloracidobacterium sp. | reverse complement strand
CATCGTCCGACAGATTTTCGTAAGTAATGTCGCGTTTGATGTCGGCTGTCCGCCCGTGGCCCTGCATATCGACGGCTATCACTTTTCGCGTTTTGGCGAGTTCATTGATCCAATCATTCCAGTCGCCCGAGATCGCCATGAACGCGCCGTGGAGCAGCATCACAGGCTCGCCGCTGCCGTGGATCTCGTAATACATTTTTAGTCCGTTAACCGGCGCATAGCCCGTCGTTGGTTTTTGCTGCCCGAACACAACACCGGACAGAAGCATCATCAAAATAAAAGCTGTTATCTTCATATTTTTCATATTAATCCTCCTCGATCTGAGGCGCGCCGGTTTTTACGTCGCCGTCGCGTTCGTAACTCACGATAATAATTCCTTTTGGCGCTACCTGGCCGCAAGTCACTTTGAAAGATGCGGGGATCGTTCCGTCCTGGAACAGGCGTTTTCCCTGGCCTAGCGTGACGGGAATGATCATTAGCTCCAGTCCGTCGACTAGGTCCGCTTTGAAAAGCGTTTGGAGCATATCCGCACTTCCCATTACGTGAATGTCGGGGCCGTCGGTTTGTTTTAACTCACGTACTTTTTCCGCGAGATCGCCGCTCAGGAAGACGCTTGGCCCCCAATCGCTCGAAGTCCGGGTGTTTGATGCAACGTACTTTGTAGCGGTCATGCAGTTCGGCCAGAAATTCGAGTGCGTCGGCCAATAACCTTCCCAAGCGGCGAATGTCTTACGTCCCAACAGCAGATCGACCGGCTTTGCCAGCCGCTCCTGCATGACAGCACCCGTTACCTCATCGGCAAACGGAAAAACCATCCACCATACTTAAAGCCGTCGCCGTCATTCTCCTCGTTCTGTATGACGCCATCGATCGTCATAAATTCACACGCAAATATTTTTCTCATTTTGACTCCTTTGATGTCGCCTCAAACCCAAATCGTATTGCCGCTTCAAGCACATCGGTGTTTATATCTTTTAGTGTTTTGAACCTGATGCAATACCCGGTCACGTTTGCTTTGCCGAGGTCTTTTCCGTATGTTTCGGGCAAGTATTTCCTGTCTTCGATACCCATGATATAGACAGAGATACCGGATTTGTTTGGGCTCAGGCCGACCTGGTAAAACTCGCTGATAGTGCCATCGGCATACTTATGCGGGCGAGATCCATAGCCGATATCCGGATTAGAAACGACCTTACCTTCGCTGTTTTTGCCGTCGAGAAACCACAATTTACATTTTGGATCTACTCCCAAAATGAGGTCATGCAACTGTTGTATCTCACTTCGTTTTGGTTCCGGGTGACTCGCAATAAACTCTTTGATCTGTTGTTTTACGTTCATGTATCTTTCCGCGACATCTTCGCCAGCAGCTCTTCCAGATTTTTCAACTGAGCCTTTGCTCCTTCGACAAAGCCCATTTCGACCAACCTCTCCAGGCGTTCCAGCGACTCATTGTAAATAGAAATGCTGACCTTTGTCGTGTCAGCTTGCTCGCTGAAATTAAAGTCCCAATCTGAGCCCGGCAATTCAAGATTTTCGTCTTTGTCGGCAAACGCGTTAAAGAATTTGAAGTTGGTTTTCGGAGTAATGGAAGTGTATTTCTGAACTGCCCAGCGTTCGCCACCCTCGGGGCTTACCATTGCATAAAATCTGCGGCCTCCGACCTTGAAGTCCATAACAGTTGTTCGTGACGCAAAGGGTTTCGGCGCCCACCACTGATCAAGAAGTTCCGCTTTTGTATATGCGTCCCAAACCAGATCAAGCCCGGCCTCAAATTCTTTGGTTATCAAGACCGTTTTCGTTTCTTTGTTAACTATAAATTCCATAATTATCTCCATTGGCAAAAGCAAGGGTAGTACGAACGTTGGGGTTACGCCCTTACTAACGTGCGGGCTTCTGCATTTAATACCTCGTCGAGCCGCTTGTAGTTCATCTC
>CAZUEI010000446.1:0-1934 GCA_964618985.1 uncultured Chloracidobacterium sp. | reverse complement strand
CAGTTATTATGGCAATTTCAGCAAACGATATAAGAAAAGGAATGGTTATTGTGCACGAGGGTTCGCCTGTTCGTGTGATGGAATTTCATCACCATACGCCGGGCAATCTGCGTGCGATGGTTCAGGCTAGGCTTAGGAATCTTTTGACGGGAAACTCTTTCGAGTTTCGATTTCGCTCAAACGACACTCTGGAAAAGATCACGCTCGAACAGCATAAGATGGATTATCTTTATTCGGACGGCTCGCACCACCATTTTATGAATTCGGAAAACTACGAGCAGGTCTCGCTGACAGAGGACGAACTCGGAGATGCGGCTCAGTGGCTTATGCCAAATTTGAATATCGAGGTCGAGTTTTATAATGGCACGCCTATCGGCGTCGCTCTGCCTGCAAGCATGGAGTTGACTGTATCGCGCACCGATCCGCCTCTGAAGGGAGCCACCGCTTCGAATTCGAACAAACCGGCGACGCTCGAAAACGGCGTAACGATCTCCGTCCCGCCGTTCATTGTCGAAGGCGAACGGATCAAGGTGAATCCGACCGAAGCTCGATATATGGAACGGGTGAAATAAGTCTTGACAGTCTAGGAAGTCTCGGAAGTCTAGAAAGTCGACAATCTTCCCCGACTTCCTGGACTTCCGAGACTTCCTAGACTGTCGACATGTTCTTTTTATACAGCATCGCCTATACTCTCGCCTTTATCGTGCTCCTGCCGCGATTCCTCTTCGATGCAATACTCAATGGGAAATACGCCGCCGGCTTTAAGCAGCGGCTTGGTTTTCTGCCAAAATTTGACTCAGGTGGAAAAAAAGTCGTTTGGCTCCATTGCGTTTCGGTCGGTGAAACAAACGCAGCACGGCCGCTGGCAATAAAGATCAGAGAAAATTTTCCTGATTACTCGCTCGTTATCTCAACAACAACCCGAACCGGACAACAGCTCGCTCAAACCGCCTTCACCAACATCGCCGATCTCGTTTTCTATTTCCCTTTCGACTGGAGATCATCAGTCCGGCGAGCTCTAAGACACATAAAACCATCGGTCGTGTTGCTGATGGAAACAGAGATTTGGTTCAACTTCATTCGCGAGTCATATCACGCGGGCGCGAGGGTAGCGATCGTCAATGGACGTCTTTCCGAGCGGTCATTCAACCGTTACGGAAAGATAAGACATTTTATGAAACGTGTCCTCGGCTATCTGGACTTGGCGTTGATGCAGGAAAACGCTGACGCTACAAGGCTGATGTCGCTCGGCATTCGGGCAAGCAAAGTCCGCGTCACGGGAAATCTCAAATTCGATCACGATCTTGACGAAAGCGAGTCTGCTTTGACTGGCGAACTGCGTGAAAAATTTCGTATTACCGCAGATGTTCCATTAATAATCGCGGCCAGTACTCACGCACCGGAAGAGGCGTGGATACTCGAAGCGTTTAAGGAAGTTTGTAAAACTAAAGGTGAGAATTTGCCTCGTCTGATGATCGCCCCGCGTCACCCAGAACGGTTTAATGAGGTTGCGGACATTATCAAGAGCTCTGGCTTTACATTGGTCCGTCGGTCGGATGCTGAATCTTCCCGCGATGCAAATGCCGAGATCATTCTGCTCGACAGCATTGGCGAGCTTCGAGCGGCATATCCGTTTGCTGACATCGTTTTCGTTGGCGGCAGCCTAATACCGCACGGCGGACAGAGCATCTTCGAGCCGGCGGCGGCAGGTCGCGCCATAATCACCGGCCCAAATACTGCAAATTTCGATGCCGCAGTAAAAGAGTTTTTGGATAAGGACGCTCTTATTCACCTGCCCCGCATGACAGATAAAGAGATCGTGCCAAAACTGATCGATACCCTCAAAGAACTTCTTTCGGATACCGAAAGGACAAAGACTTTGGGTGCCAATGCCCTAAGTACAATGGATCATAATCGCGGCGCTGTCACAAAAA
>CAZUEI010000445.1:0-1937 GCA_964618985.1 uncultured Chloracidobacterium sp. | reverse complement strand
AATTTCTATGCACAGACACAGTGGATAGTCGCTAACAAGGACGCTCTCAACATCAGGTTCGTGACCGGTCTGGGCGACATCACGGAGAACGGAGATACATTTGATTCGGAATGGCAGATCGCTAACACGGCATACACCGCAATTGAAGATCCGGTGACGACCAATCTTCCTCAAGGCATACCTTTCGGGCTTGCTGTAGGCAACCATGATCAATCGCCAAACGGCGGCGGCGATACTGCGAGTACCACAAAGTACAACCAGTACTTTGGCGAAAGTCGTTTTAGCGGGCGCGGTTATTACGGCGGCCATCATGGCACTAATAATGACAATCATTATCAGTTGTTCAGCGGCGGCGGGATGGATTTTATTATCATCCACCTTGAATATGACACCACGCCGCTTCCGGCAGTATTGACTTGGGCCGACGGTTTGCTGCAGACCTACAGCAATCGCCGCGCAATTGTCACAACCCACTGGATGGTCGGCATGGGCATGCCTGCTCCATTTGGTGCTCAGGGAGCAGCGATCTACAACGAGCTAAAGGACAGGCCAAACCTTTTCATGCTGCTTGGCGGACACGTGCATACAGAAGGCCGCAGACAGGACACGTTCGAAGGAAGAACCGTTCATTCCATTTTGTCCGATTACCAGTCCCGGCCCAACGGCGGCAACGGGTTGCTGCGGATCATGACCTTTTCACCCGCCAACAACACGATCTCGGTAAAGACTTATTCACCTTCGCTTGGACAATTTGAGAACGACTTCGACAGCCAGTTTACCCTCAGTTATGATATGTCCGGAGCCGCGCAGTTCGCGGTGATCGGGACAAATACGAGTGTGCCTTCCGGTACGAATACATCGGTTAACTGGCCGGGATTGACTACAGGAACGGAATACGAATGGTACGCAACGGTCAGTGACGGAAATATCACTACGACGGGGCCTGTTTGGAGTTTTACAACTGCGGGAACTCCGCCAACGCCGACAAATACAGCAACTAATACACCGACAGCGACTGCGACTGAAACATTTACTCCGACGGCGACAAATACGGCAACGGATACACCGACAGCAACTCCGACACCAACAAATACGGCAACAAATACGCCTACGCCAACTCCGACCTCAACACCGATCAGCGGCATCGACCATGTGATCTGGATATGGTTTGAGAACAAAGAAGTTAACCAGATCACAGCAGCGACTGCACCCTTCTTTACCAACTTTGCAGCAAACGGCGTTAACTTCACCGAATTTTATGGCCACACGCATCCTTCTCAGCCGAATTATCTACATGCTTTTTCCGGCTCTAATCAGGGTGTAACGACGAACAACTATTGCACGTTTCCAGTGCCGGCTAACAGTTTGCCGCAGCAGCTTGCCGCGGCAGGTAAATCGTGGCGGCTGTATGCTCAAAACTATCCCGGCGGCTGTTCGGATGTGGTTACGGCCTCGGGGCCGATTGACGGCTGGGGCGCGGCGGGGAATTACGACCGCAAACACAATCCCGCTATTCCATTCGAAGGCACCCGGCTAAATCCTGCCGAATGTGCGAACATACAGCCGCTCGCAAACTTTGACCCGCTGGTCAATTTCTCCTTTGTCGTTCCAAATAACATCAACAGCATGCACGACGGCACCATCGCGCAAGGCGATGCGTTTCTCCAGGCCCTCATGCCTTTGATCACCAACAGTCCTGATTGGGCGCACACGCTCGTAATTGTCAGCTTTGACGAAGGTACGAGCAGTCTCAACGGCGGGGGGCACATCTACACCGCCGCACAGGCTCCGTGGATCACGCCCGCCAGTTCCTCGACATTTTACAATCATCACAGTGTCCTGAAAACAATTGAAGATATCTTCGGTTTGCCCTATTTGGGCGGAGCCGCGACTTCGACAACGATGACGGAACTTTTCCCGTCCGGTGCAACCCCGAC
>CAZUEI010000444.1:0-1944 GCA_964618985.1 uncultured Chloracidobacterium sp. | reverse complement strand
ATCTTGCCAACCGTTCTTCGGTAGTGTTTTATACGATCGACGCCCGCGGACTGCAATACACCGGCTTCACGGCGGCAGACAACATTTCGGATACAAGTCCTGACTCAATGAATTCGTTAAGCCAGGGTCGTCGTGACCACCTTTATGACACGCAGGAAGGCCTCAGCTACTTGGCGGAAGAAACCGGTGGCCTAGCAATAAAGAACGACAATGGTCTAAGCAGCGGCGTTCGCAAAATACTGAACGATCAGAGCTATTATCTGATCGCTTATGAACCTGATTCGGACACATGCGATCCTGCAAATCGAAAGTTCAACAAGCTCGAGGTTAGGGTCCTGCGAAAAGGCGCGAAGGCGCGTTATCGCAGCGGATTTTTTTGCGTCGCGGATAGGGACAAAGCAGCCGAAAAACCGGCGGCGGCGATGCCGCCCGTCGCCCAGCTCGAAACTGCGCTTGTGTCGCCGTTTGCGGTCAGCGGTATCAATATGAGGCTCAACGCTCTCTTTGGCGATGACGAAAAGACCGGCTCGTTCGTTCGTTCGCTACTGCATATAGATGCAAACGATCTGAAATTCACCGACGAAAAAAACGGCACTAAAAAGGCTGTGATCGAAGTTCTCGCAATGAGCTTTGGTGACAACGGACAGATCGTCGATCAACTGGCACGAAATTACTCGCTCATTCTAAAACCAGATGCTTACCGCAAAGCCACGACTGACGGCATCTTGTATCAATTTGCATTTCCGGTCAAAAAGCCTGGCGCCTATCAATACCGTGTGGCGATCCGCGACACGAACGGCGGCAAGGTCGGCTCGGCAAGCCAATTCATAGAGGTGCCTAATCTTAAGAAAAATAAACTTACCGTATCGAGCATCGTGCTCGAAAATCTGACCATCGCCTCAAATCCGCTGGCCGACACTGCCCTTAGACGAATAAAAGCCGGTTCGCTGCTCAGCTATAATTATTTTGTCTATAACGCGAAACTCAACGCCTCAAAACAGCCGCAATTACAGACAAAGGTACGCGTTTTTCAAGATGGCAAACTTATCCTTGACGGCCAGCAAAAGCCGCTCGTGCTTCGCGGGCAAACTGATATGCGGCATCTAAGGACGCGCGGGGCCTTGGCCATCGGCGACAAGTTTATGCCCGGTGATTACGTTCTGCAGATCATCGTCACCGACAAACTCGCCAAAACCAAACAGCAGATCGCGACGCAGTTTGTGCAGTTCGAGATCGTGGAGTAAGACATGTTCACGATCCGCTCCGTCGAACTCACCGAGATCAACATGCCGCTCGTCCATTTTTTTGAGACGAGCTTTGGCAGAACGTATGAGCGGCGGATAATCTTGGTGCGTGTCGAAGACGCAGACGGTGCGGAAGGCTGGGGCGAAGTGATATGCGGCGAGACGCCTTCGTATTCTGACGAATGGACCGATTCAGCGCGGGTCACGATCGAAAAAATTCTCGCTCCGATGGTCGTCGGAAAGAAGTTTGAGAAGGCAGCCGATATTTGGGATGCGTTTGCAAAAGTTCGTGGCCACCGAATGTCAAAAGCCGCGATCGAAACCGCCTGCTGGGACCTCGAAGCCAAAAAACTCGGTGTCCCACTGTGGCGGCACATCGGAGGAACGCAAGGCGAGATCGAATGCGGCGTTTCGATAGGAATTCAGGACAGCGTCGAGCAGCTTTTTGAAAAGATACAAACCGAACTCGAGGCGGGTTACCGCCGCATCAAGATCAAGATCGCGCCCGGTTGGGATCATGATGTTATCCGACAAGTACGCGAGCGTTTTGGCGATATTCCACTGATGGCCGATGCGAATTCGGCATACACTCTTGGTGACATCGAGCTGTTCAAACGGATGGACGAATTCGGCCTGATGATGTTTGAACAGCCGCTCGCTCACGACGACATGCTTGACCATGCTAAATTGCAAAGAGAAA
>CAZUEI010000443.1:0-1951 GCA_964618985.1 uncultured Chloracidobacterium sp. | reverse complement strand
TTTCAGGCTCAGCTTCGCGGCCAGGACCTGCAAAAGAATGAGCGGGTTACATTTACCGAATACACTTTCCGGCTGATCTATACGCCCAGCTACGGTTACGTGACGGCGCCGGCAACTGACGTTGCTAAGAACGAGCAAGGAGGCACGCAGTAATGGCTGAACTCGATCCGCAGCAAATGCCGGCTGACGGCGAAGTCGAAACCGTCGTCGTAGAAAGGCCACTTATCATTCCGCCGAATCGCCCGCGAAAGGTCTATGCTGGAATGTGGGGGCCGCTGGAGATAGCTTCGGTGGCGATCGCTATGATGGCGATGCTCGCGGCTGTTCTGGTGTATTTCTTTTTCGTGATCCCGTCAAACCGCGAGCTTGCCCGCAATAAAGCCGACGCCGACAGGCTCGACGCCGAACTTATCACGGCAACATCAAAATACGGCGATATACAGGACATCGAAACGCAAGTCGCCAAATTGGTCTCAAGCGTGGACGATTTTGAAACGCGGTTTCTGCCGATGCAGACAAACGGCCAGGCGGCGCTTTACCAGCGTTTGAACGCCCTGATAAAAGCTTACGGCCTTGAAAATACGACCGGCCCTGATTACGCTCCGCTCGAAACTGCCGATCTGAAGGACGGCCAGCAAGAGACGGAAGAAGAAAAAGGCCGTGCAAAATACCGCAGCCTTTATCCCGGCCTTTATGTCACCACAACGGTCGAAGGCACATATCAAAATCTGCGTCGGTTTATCCGCGAGATCGAGACCGGAAGGGAATTTGTCGTTATCAGCGCCGTCGAACTTGCTCCGTCCGACACCGAAATAAAAAAGGAAACTGACACGGCAAACGCTCAACCCGGCCAGGTAAATCTGAGCCCCGTCGGTGTGCGTCAAAATGAAAAAGGATTTGTGCAGCCGCCTGCCGGCGAGCTGTCATCGCCACAGCCTGCTGAGTCAAAAGGCAAAACTCGCGGTGAGATCGTGGCTCTGCATCTTGAAATGGCCGCGTATTTCCGCCGGCCCAATTTTGTGCCGATGACAACGGCGCCGGCTGAGCAATAGTTTATAGAAATGGGATTGTTTGAGGGTAAATCTTCGACCGAGAGAAACAAGATCATCGCCGCCGCGGTGCTGGGCGTCGTCGCGCTTATCACTTTATATTTTGCATTTGGCCGCTCGCTTTTCAGCAGCAGCAAGACGACCGCAACTGCAAAGGCCTCGCCAACGCCAACGCCAAAACCCGGCGTATCTGTAAACGTAAATCGGCCCGATGCTCTGCCGTCCGCCGGCGAACAGGATTTTATCTATCAAACTACGGCTGTGGTTTACCCGGGCAGCATTTCTGCCCCCGATCCGGGACGAAACATATTTGCATTTTACGAGCCGGAGGCGCCTTGTAGAGGTAGTAACTGTTCCCCTACTCCTAGCCCTGCACCTCCGACACCTAAACCACCGTCACCTACGCCGACTGCGCCAATGCTGCTCGCCTCGGTTAGTCCGCAAATGGTCTATGCCGGAAGCAAAACATTTCGTCTTGAGCTTAGCGGCGACAAATTTACGCCAGACTCTCGTGTCTATTTCAACCAAAGCGAGCTGCCGACGAATTTCATCAGTGCGCAGAGGATCTCCACTGAGATCCCGGCCAAATATGTCTCCAGCGAGGGCTCGCCGCAGATCATCGTTCAGACGCCCGACGGAAAGTTATATTCGAATCAGATGTTCATGACGGTTCAAGCGGCGCCCAAGCCGACCATGCTGTATATCGGCATGATCGGACGCAAGCGTTACAACAACGACACCGCTTATTTTACCGAAAACGAGAAAGCGCCGCCGTACGGAGCTCGGCTTAACGACGTTCTCGCCGGCCGGTTCAGGCTCATCGACATGTCCCCCGCCGAAGCTACGCTGGAAGACGTGACCCTCGGCTTTAAATATCGCATTCCTATCTCGAAAGGAATTAT
>CAZUEI010000442.1:0-1960 GCA_964618985.1 uncultured Chloracidobacterium sp. | reverse complement strand
GACGTGCGCGTGATTACAGCGACGAATCGTGATCTCGAAAAGGCGATCATCGAAAATCACTTCCGTGAGGATTTGTACTATCGCTTGAACGTCATCCCGATTTTTCTGCCGCCGTTGCGTGAGCGCCTCGAGGATATTCCGGCATTGGCGGACTACTTTATCAAACGCTACAGCGCGGCGAACAACAAGAACGTGGTGGGGATGTCCGAAGAGGCGTTGCAATTGTGCATGTCTTATTCGTGGCCGGGCAACGTGCGCGAATTGGAAAATGCGATTGAGAATGCCATCGTGCTCGGCGTAGGGGAGATTATTCTGCCCGAGCATTTGCCGTTCACATTGGCGTTGCGACAGCATCCCACCGCGGCCCCCGGCTCGTTTATCAATGCCGGTCCTTCCTATCGCGAAAAAATGGAAGCCGCGGAAAAAATGGTTTTGGAAGACGCGATTCGCAAAGCCGGCGGCAACAAATCCGAAGCGGCAAAACGTTTGGGGATCAGCCTACGCACGATGCGGTATAAGATTCACAAGTATAAGCTGTGAGCTGCGAACCCTCTTGTGGTCGATGAGATTCTGACCAGCGTGCTACGCAGTCTGCGATCCGCAGCTTGATCATCCGTGGCTTTGCAAGGCACGAAACGCGTCGTGCTGGATGACAAGGAATATGTCTAGGCAAATCGCAGTTCCTTCTTGCGACCGTTGACATTTCAGCCGTCGCGCAGAGCATAGATGCTACTCTCGAAAAGCCCTCTCTCTCCTTCTTGGTGAAGCTCGATCTTGAAACGGCTCGCAATGGGAGTTACGATCATCACATTGCGAGTATCATTGATTTGCTCAGGCAAAATTACGCAAAGCAACTCTCGGTTGAAGAACTGGCGAAAGCGGCAGCCATGGACGTCTCCACGTTGCATCACCACTTCAAAGCTTTATCCGAGCACAAAATTTATTTCGTGTGCTTTTGTTTTTTGTGCCCCGAACATGACTCCTTACAGAACACCCTCTCAGTGAAATCACCTACTGTTTTTCCGGTTGTCGAGAGAATCAGGGAAAAACTTAGGAACGATTGAGCTACGACCTATTTGATCCCACCGATTAAACTTAGGCATTCTCAAAACTTCCTTCCGTACTATCCGAAAAACGCTCCGAATTCATACTCAAATCGCCCACCTTAATTTCTAAACGGCACCGCGGCCGTCGCTTATCCCGGCGGCTTCCCGCAACCGCTCCACGTCGCGCATCGGCGGCAGGCCAAAGAGCCTTTTGTACTCCCGATTGAAATGCGAAGCATCATCATAACCGACACGATAGGCAACACTTGACGCATCGAGACCCTCACCGAGCATAAGTCGGCGAGCTTCTTGGAGTCGAATCTGCTTTTGGAATTGCAAGGGACTCATCGCCGTAGCGGCTTTAAAATGATGATGGAATCCTGAAACGCTCATGCCAAGCTCTCGCGCGATGTCGTCAATTCGAAACGCCTGATCAAAGCTTTTTCGCAGCCGCTCGATGGCTCTGGCGATGGGCGGAGTATAGCCGCTATTTACGGCAATGTGACGGAGCCGGTCACCTTGCTCTCCCCTCAGAAGCCGATAGACGATTTCTCGCGTGATCAGCGGCGCAAGGAAGCCCGCTTCGTTAGGGGTGTCGAGAAGCCTGATGACGCGCACCACAGCATCCAGTAAGCCTGCGTCTAACGAACTGACGTTGATGGCCCTCGCCTCCGCATGGTTTTGCGAGGAGAAATCACCAGCCTCAACCATAACCGAGCCGACAAGAGCGGCGTCGAGTTTTATTCGAAGGCTAAGATACGGACGCTCCTTCGATGCGTCCAGAACGTGGCCCACGAGGGGTAACTCGGCGGTGACGAGAAGGTAGTGAGATGGGTCGTACTGGTAACGTTCATTGCCGAGAAAGACTTCCTTGCTACCCTGGGCAATCACGCAAAAGGAAGGTTCGGTCACGG
>CAZUEI010000441.1:0-1962 GCA_964618985.1 uncultured Chloracidobacterium sp. | reverse complement strand
CAAAGACCATTTTGACTTCCTTGACGCCAAGTTTTCGCGTGACGATCGGGCGAAAGCCAAGTTTTAGAGTCGGTTTGAAAACGATCCATTCGTCGGGCGTCGCCATTCCCTGCACGACGGCTTCTCCCAAGCCCCACGCGCCATTAATAACGACAACATCGCGAAAGCCGCTCTCGGTATCGAGCGTGAACATCACGCCCGAACACGCAATATCGGAGCGAACCATCGGCTGAATGCCGATGGACAACGCAACATCAAAATGGTCGAAGCCTTTTGCGGTGCGATATGAGATCGCGCGGTCTGTCCACAGCGATGCGTAGCATTGATGACAGGCCTCGATCAACTGCGATTCGCCGCGAACGTTGAGGATCGTGTCCTGCTGGCCGGCGAAGGATGCGTCAGGCAGATCTTCCGCCGTCGCCGATGATCGAACGGCAACCTCAAATGTCTTTTTGCCTATGCGTTGTCCTAGTGCGGCATGAGCCGCAATAATCGCCGTTTCAACCTCTTTTGGAAAAGGCGTTTCGAGCATCAGCCGTCGGGCTTCGCTGCCGACTCGCGCCAATTCTTTTAGATCATTAACATCGAGGCCTTTTAATAGACTTTTGAGCTTTTTGCGGAGGCCGCCGGTATCAAGCAGCAGTTCGTACGCGTGACTTGTGGTCGAAAACCCGTCAACAGAGCGAACGCCTTGCCCGGTTAGTTCCTGAAAGAGTTCGCCTAGGCTGGCGCACTTGCCGCCGACGAGCGCAACATCGCCCGCACCTACCTGGCTGAAATCGAGAACATATGGACGTGCATCCGCCATTTGCTTTTGTGAATCCGGCATGAAGTCTAAAACCTAATGATCGCATCCGGCCCGCCTTCGACGTGGACGGTATCGACAAAACGAATGCTCTTGGAATCCGTCGTCATCACGACTGAATGCGTCCGCTTGCCTGAGCCAAAGAACCGCACGCCGCGGAGCAGCGCACCATCAGTCACGCCGGTCGCGGCAAATATGATCTTCTTGCCCGGTGCGAGATCATTTGTATCGTAGATCTTGTTCGGGTCAGTGATGCCCATTTCGGCGAGGCGCGCCATTACTACCTTCTCCTCAGGAACTTTTGATTTATCAACACCCAGACGGTTTGGATCCCAAACGAGTTTTGCAAGGATCTCACCGTTGAGGCATTTCATCGCCGCAGCCGTAATTACACCCTCAGGCGCACCGCCGATGCCCATTAGGGCATGAATATTCGTCCCTGCCACGGCGGCCGAAATGCCGGCGGACAGATCTCCGTCCGAGATCAGCCGGATGCGGGCACCTGCGGCGCGGACCTCCTCAACCAGCTGTTTGTGCCGTCCACGGTCCAGGCAGATAACGGTAAGATCTTCGACATCACGTCCTAATCGACGCGCGATATTCTTAAGATTCTCTTCGACCGGAGCATCGATATCGACAGAGCCGCGGCACGAAGGGCCGACGACGATCTTGTCCATATAGATATCGGGAGCGTAGAGCAGGCCGCCGCGTTCGGCCGCGGCAAGTACCGCGATAGCATTGTTGGCACCGAGAGCGCATAGGTTTGTGCCTTCCAGCGGATCGACTGCGATATCGACCTCGGGAAATTCCGCTCGCGTTTCCTCTGAGAAGATGCCGCCGCCCAACTCTTCGCCGATATAGAGCATCGGCGCCTCGTCACGTTCGCCCTCGCCGATCACGATGCGGCCGCGCATCGGCACAGTGTCCATTACTTCGCGCATCGCTTCTACAGCGACATGGTCAGAATATTTGCGGTCGCCCTGGCCCATTGTCTTGGCCGATTCGATCGCAGCAGCCTCGGTCACGCGCAAAAAATCTAGCGATAATTCACGTTCCGCTTTAGCGGGTTTGGTGTTTTTCATCTGTTTTCCTTAAAAGAGTTAATCTAATTTTGATTCCATTATTGCAGGCATTCGGCCACTTGTCTAACAGGATTT
>CAZUEI010000440.1:0-1968 GCA_964618985.1 uncultured Chloracidobacterium sp. | reverse complement strand
CGATACGTGGTGGCAGACCGAGACCGGTTCGATAATGATCTCGCCACTACCTGGTGCGACGGCGACAACACCGGGAACCGCAACGCGGCCTATACCCGGCATTATTCTCGATGTCGTCACAAAAGCCGGCATTCCGGTCGGCGTAAATGAAGGCGGTTATCTCGTTGCGAAGCATCCATGGCCGTCGATGCTCCGCACGTTGTGGGGCGACGACGAACGCTACAAACAGGCATATTGGTCCGAAATTCCCGGCTTCTATTTTGCGGGCGATGGAGCGCGGCGTGACGCGCACGGCTATTTTTGGATAATGGGACGTGTCGATGACGTAATAAATGTCAGCGGCCATCGTCTCGGCACAGCAGAAGTCGAATCTGCGCTCGTTTCGCACGAATTTGTCGCCGAAGCAGCCGTCGTTGGCCGTCCTGATGAACTAAAAGGCCAGGCAATAGCAGCGTTTGTGACCCTTGAAGGCGGACGTGCCGGCAGCGACGATCTCAAAGAGGCGCTTCGCGCACATGTTGCCAAAGAGATAGGAGCGTTGGCGAAGCCGGACGACATTCGCTTCACTGACGCATTGCCAAAGACTCGTTCCGGCAAGATAATGCGACGCCTGCTGCGTGAGATCGCATCCGGAGGACAGGTAGCGGGCGATGTTACGACTCTTGAAGACCTTTCAGTGCTGGAAAAGTTAAGAGAAGACGAAGAATAATATGACTGACAACAATTTAGAAACAGCAACACTCGCAGCCGGATGTTTTTGGTGCGTCGAGGCAGTTTTTGACGACTTGCAGGGCGTCGAAGACGTAGTTTCCGGTTACGCAGGCGGACACAAAGATAATCCGACTTATCAAGAGGTCTGTTCAGAAACGACCGGCCATGCCGAGGTGGTGCAGATAAAATTTGACCCGGCAGTACTTTCGTTTGCCGACCTTCTGCGCGTTTATTTCACAGTCCATGATCCTACGCAGTTGAACCGGCAGGGAAATGATATCGGCACTTCTTATCGTTCGGCGATCTTTTATAATTCCGAAGAGCAGCGAAAGACCGCCGAAGATATAATTGCCGAGATCACCGCTGAAGGTATTTATGACAATCCGATCGTGACCGAGGTTACGCCTTTCGACAAATTCTGGCCCGCCGAAGACTATCACCAGGAATATTTTGCCAACAATCCGAACCAGCCATATTGCTCCGCCGTAGTTGCTCCCAAGGTAGCTAAATTCCGACAAAAGTTTGTCTCCCGACTCAAGCGCAATTAAGCAACGAATCCACGAATTAGACTTCTTTTATTCGTGCATTAGTGGCTTGATTTGTGTTTTTCAGAAGCAGTCTCTGTAAAAAAGCTTCAATAGATGCATTTTTGTTGCACATACGCGCCAGTAATTGCCACAGCTTTTTTGAAAAATACTGGGTTTCACAAAAAATAACATATGCACACGACAAAGATATTGTTGACTTTCGTTTAAGCAGTTTGTTATCTTGCTTAACAGGATGATTCGGCCTATTAGCGCGGGTTGAATTCGTTACTGTCAATCTTTTTACTGTGCCGAAAATTGAGCTGAACCCGTTTATCGGTTCATTTCATTCTTAAAACGGCAGATCTGTCAATAACTATCATTATATGAACTTATCGAAAGTGCTTAAGGGCCGAAAGGCTGTGGCCGTGGTTATTTTTGCGTTAATGCTGTCGTCGCTGGCAATTATTTCGCAAGCCTACCGTTCAAACTTCTTTGAGCTAACGGGCCTGTCAGAAACAACTGAAGCTGCGGCTGCATTTACGACAGAGAAATCTGTTTTTACTGCGGCAGAAACAGAAAACGCAGCAGCCCCTTTTGCACCAGTTCTTACTATCACGCCTATTACCTGGGGAGTGATCGGTCTCGACAGCAACGACGTAACTACCGGCCCAAATATATTTCCGGTGGGGGCGCGAGTTTGCAACACAGGGGACGCGGCCGCAACCAACGT
>CAZUEI010000439.1:0-1978 GCA_964618985.1 uncultured Chloracidobacterium sp. | reverse complement strand
TTGCTTCGTTGTCGTTATTGATGAAGTCGGTCAAAAGAACGGTTTTCGCAATTGTTTGTTTGCGAACCTCGAGATGTCCGTCGAGGCGGTCGCCGTAAACGTATTCGACATTTGGGTTGGTCGCCGACGGCTTGCCGATCATTTTCCATTTCGCGTCGGGAAGGTCAAAGCTGTATTCGACGTTCGGGTCGCTGAACGAGCCGCCCTGGGCAAATGCGCCCGACCCCGTGAAAATAAGGATCAAACCGAGCAAAAACGTAAAGGACAGCGTGCGTGATCTCATGATTACCTCTGTTGGCAAATGCCGCGAATATCTTAGCGTAATATTCGCCAAATATCGACAACTTTGATGAGTTTCGGGTGGTATTTGTTGTCCTGTTCCGAGGGGCGGCAATATTGATGCGGCATATTTCTTCGCCCTTTTAGGTAGAGGCGGCGTCTAATTTGGCAGGAACATTTTTTGCAATAATAAAATTTGGGGTACCGAAAAATGAAGAAATACATATCTCCTGTAAATAAATTGACGGCTGCTGCGGCCATATTCACGATGCTTGCACCGGCGTTTGTGGTTCGTGCGGAAAGCGGATCAAATGCGAAAGCGCTTACCGAAGATCAAAAGATCCTGCACGTGCTGAACCGGCTTGGGTATGGCGCACGGCACGGCGATGTTGAAAAGGTAAAGGAGATCGGCCTGCAAAAATACATCGACCGGCAATTGAATGCGTCGGCGATCGATGATTCGGCGGCGGAAAGCAAGGTCAAAAATCTCGACATTTTTAATATGTCCACCGCCGAGCTTTTTGCAAAATATCCCAATCCGGGAGCGTTGCTTCGACAGTTGGAGGGCGGCAATCGAAATCAGCAGGCGAATGCGCAGAATGGTGCGGCTCAGCAAGACCCAAACGCAATGACGCAGGACGAGCAGCGCGAACGCCGACAGAAGATCCGTGAGCTTTATGCAAAGTATGACCTGAAACCTGCCGCACAGCTTATCCCGCAGATCACAGCCAACCGCGTTCTCAGGGCGGTTTATTCCGAACGGCAATTGCAGGAGGTGATGGTCGATTTTTGGCAGAACCATTTTAATGTGTTTGCCGGAAAGGCGGCGGTTCGCTGGTATATCCCGAGCTATGAGCGCGACGTGCTTCGCAAGAATGCACTTGGCAATTTCAAGGACCTGCTTGTCGGCACGGCCCAGCATCCGGCGATGCTTTTTTATCTCGATAATTTCGAGTCCGTCTCGCCAAACGCGCAAGCAGGCGGCAATGGCCAAAATGGCCAGCGTTTGCAGCAACTGATGCGAAACGGCGGAAAGATCAATTCGCAAATGCGAGACCGCATTCGCCAGCAAACAGGAGCAACCGACGCACAGATCGATCAGCGCATCCGCGATATGCGCGCAAATCCGCAGGCCGTGCAGCAGAGGCAGAAGCGGGGCATAAACGAGAATTACGCCCGAGAATTGATGGAGCTGCACACGCTCGGCGTTGACGGCGGCTACACGCAAAAAGACATCATCGAGGTCGCCAAATGCTTTACCGGCTGGACGATCGCCGATCCTCGCGGTTATCGCCGCGCGGCGGCGGCCATGATACAAGGAGAAGAAGACCGACGGATCGGACGGATCCAACGAATGCAGGGCGTACCCGAGACAATCGAGAGCGGTGAATTTTATTTCAATTCGCGCTGGCATGAGAACGGAGCAAAGATATTTCTCGGACAAAGAATTGACGAAGGCGGTGTTAAGGATGGCCTGAAAGTGCTGGACATGCTCGTCAACAACCCGCAGACCGCAAAATTCATTGCCCGCAAACTCGCCGTCAAATTTGTCAGCGATAATCCGAACGAAGGTTTGGTATCACGCGTTGCCGATGCTTTTCACAATTCAAAGGGTGATATTAAAACAACTCTGCGCGCACTATTCAGTGACAAAGAGTTTTTTGCTCCCGAAAACTATCGTGCAAAGATAAAGTCGCCG
>CAZUEI010000438.1:0-1978 GCA_964618985.1 uncultured Chloracidobacterium sp. | reverse complement strand
GTTCAGTTGATGGTCGTTTACATGGCAATCCTCGGGGGCATCGGGACGGCAGGCATACCGTCTGGTTCCATACCTTTCATCATCGGCATTCTTGCTATGATAAATGTCGATCCGGCGTTGATCGCCATAATTCTGGGCGTCGATCGTATCCTCGACATGTGCCGAACAACCTTGAACGTCGTCGGCGATATCACCGCTGCAACTTTTGTCGCCAAAAGCGAGGGATATGAACTGCTGGAAACGCGAACTGGAGCGGCGATTGTCTAAACAATGAACGGAGAGTTAGAATGTTCCCTATAGGCGACGACAATTCCGACCGCACGATCGTGCCCGTAGTCAATTACGCATTCATCGGCATCAACGTGCTTGTCTTTGTGCTGCTTCAGCAGCTTGGCTCGAACGAAGCCTTCGACTACGCGTTCTCGCTGGTGCCGAGGGAAATTACGAACGGCGTGGACTTGGCTGGGCCTCAGGTCATACAGGTCGGAAGTGAAACCGCGCGCATCAATCACTACTCAACACCGCTGCCCGTTTACTTCAATTTTTTAAGCTCGATGTTCATGCACGGAAGCATCATGCACATCCTCGGCAACATGATGTTCCTGTTTGTTTTTGGCGACAATCTCGAGAATCTGCTCGGTCACATCCGCTATGTGGCGTTCTACATTTTCTGCGGATTTGCCGCAGCCGGGGCGCAAATCGTGATGGGCCCGGACTCGATAATTCCGATGCTCGGCGCCTCGGGTGCGATCTCGGGTGTGCTCGGCGGTTACCTGCTTCTCTTTCCGCAACGCCGAGTGCGGGCGATCATTTTCAACTTTCTGACCGAAGTTCCGGCTTTTGTCGCCCTGGGCTTGTGGATAGTTTATCAAGTCGTTCTCGGTTATCTCACGCCTGCGGGAACAGGCGGCGTCGCCTACGCTGCTCACATCGGAGGCTTCGTCGCCGGCCTTTTATCGATAAAGATCTTTGCTATCGGAAGACGGGTTTAGGCTCAGATCATTGACGCTGGAATTCCGGAGTTCCGAGGACAAGGCTTACGATCTTGAAAACTTCGGGTTTGCCGGACGGATCGAGAAGCCGTGCCTGGCGATTACGAAGTCCACCTTCCTGTCCACCGCGCATATTTGGAATTTCCATTTCTGCCGCGCCTAAATCACTTCCGGCTTTTACTTCCGGCAAAGGCTGCTCGATCTGTTTTAGCAATAATGCTTTCGTATCTGCCGATATTTCACCGTCTAACAACGTTGCGACTGCCTTGTCCAGCACCTGTGACTTATCTTTCGATTCAAAATTTCTCAGATCGACGCGTGTTCCCGGAATTCGATTGCTGGCGACCGCGACTGCGAAATTTAATCTTTCGAGCAGAGCACCGGTGTTAACCCAATCTTCCGCCGTGTCGGGATAGCCTGTCGGGGCCTGATAGCCATACGGGACTTCGCCTAACTTGTTGAGCATTGCGGCAAACGCAGGACTTGCGTTTGTGTCCCCACCGAGTGCACGGATCGAACTCACTGCAAGCTCAAACGGAGATTTTATTTTTGCACGATAGTTTTCCGGTGCGAAAAATTCTTTGTCGGCAAACAACGCCTGCAAAGTCGTCTTGATATCGCCCTTTGTGCTATGAAAGGCATCGGCGACGCGTGCGACCAAGCCTTCGCTGGGTGTGTCGCTGACAAATTTGACGGCAAGTTTGCGGGCGATGAATTTTGCGGTTCTTGTACTGTTCACGAGCATATCCAAAACTTTCAGGCCGTCCTTGACTCCGCCTTCGTCTATCTTTTGGCCGAGAAATGTTTTTGCTCCGCCTTCATGCCAGCGTGAATTGAAATAAAATTCACCGCTCTCTATGTCGTCAGGCACGCCTTGCATTCGCTGGATCCGTCCGATCCGCTGGTTTTCTTCTCCCTGGATCATGGCAGCCGCCGCACGGCGATAGCCGCGGGGATCGGCGATCGTCCATCCGGTAAAGCATTTG
>CAZUEI010000437.1:0-1981 GCA_964618985.1 uncultured Chloracidobacterium sp. | reverse complement strand
AACCGGTGTAGATCGCCATCACAGTGTCAAAATCGCTGCCCGACGTTGTAAAACTGTACAGATCGCTCGTCGGAGCTGTCCACCGGTACCATACAGAACGGGCTGCAGTGCTTCCGGCGTGTGCCGGCTCGCCCGCCTCGAACGTTGCATTTGTGTTGCGTCCGTTGACCGTTATCGGAGCAAATGGCGTCGGTGACGGCGTCAGGATCTGAGCCTGTGCAAAGAGGTCGTTATCCGGCGGGAGAATCCCGAACTGAGTTATCGTATGGGTCGATTCACCATTGTTGACGATGATCGTGCCGCTTCGGTCGGTCGTTCCTCCATTTGCCGCAACGCTGAATGTAACCCTGCCGGCTGAATTGGAAACAATAGTGATGTGGCCACTGTTCGTGCCGGTCGCCGCCGTCACGGTCGGACATCCGACGCCGCTCAGGACATCAAAGAAAAACATCCCGCCGCCCGGGCTGACATTCGTCACTGCCGGTGAAACCGCATAATTGCATGACCCTGACCCCGCAGGCTGAAGCGACAGAGACAGCGAATAATCGCCAAAGTTTCCCGGCGAAGTTGACGCACGGATGGTGTAACTTCCACTCGACGGCAGTTGGAAAAAACCGATCGAGGGAATCCGAGCATTGATCGTGCCCGAATTAGATGCGATCACAGTTGTCCCGTCAGTTCCTACAAGCTGCAGCGAAGGTTGGATACCGCCCGCCGTCAGCGAGTCCAGCGAAATAGCGATATTCTGGCCCGTAGCGCCGTTAAAGGTGTAGTAATTTGTTCGGTTATTATTAACGCTGCACGAGTTTACGGTCAGGACGCCGTTAACACTCTGCCCATAGTCGATCGGTATCGCCGCACATCCAAAAATAACGGTGGAATCGAACAAACGAAGCAAGTTGTTTCGCGGAGTACCGTTGTAACTTGTAAATGTGCCGCCGACAAGCAATTTACCGTCGAATTGAAAAAGCAATGAGTTTACCGCAAAAACACTGAACCCCGAACCGAATTGAGTGTCGACACTGCCATTGGTATTCAGCCTCGCCAAAAGGTTGCGAGGAGTGCCAGCGACATCGGTGAAAACGCCACCTATGATGATTTTTCCGTCTGATTGCAGGGCCACCGAAAAAATCTGACTGTTAGCGCCTGTTCCAACATTGAATCCGGTGTCAACCGTGCCGTCATCGTTAAGACGCATAGGCTTATTTACCAATACTCCGTTGTATGTAACAAATGCTCCTGCAATAACGATCTTTCCATCTGGTTGAAGTACGAAATCAGAAACTGTTCCGCCGGCTCCCGCACCCGCGCCAAATGAAGTATCGAGCGTACCATCCGAATTGATACGGGCAATGCGCCCACGACTGACGCCGTTATACAAATTAAAATTGCCGCCAATTATGTATTTTCCGTCTGGCTGGCGAATAACGCGATTAACCAGGCTGTTCGCACCGTTACCGCCGGAATTAAACGTTTCATCAACGCTTCCATCCGCATTTAAGCGAAGCAATCCTCGGATCGCCCCCGTCGATATTTTGCGCAGAGAACCGGCAATTATGATCTTGCCACCAGACAGAACGAGAATGTCCTCAATATTTGGGACTAAATCGAGATTGACATCTCCAGACAGGGTAAATGACGTGTCCACCGAGCCGTCGGAATTTAATCTGACCAGGACTCTTTGAGTCGAGCCGTTGAAAGTTCCGAATCTTCCCCCGACCAAAACCTTGCCGTCAGGTTGAATTCCCAGAGCATTGACGGAAGTAAACGCATTCGCATCATTTTGCGTTCCTAACCCAGTTGCGAAAGTACTGTCGAAAGTTCCGTCCAGGCTAAAACGCGCGATGTTATTGCTAAAGTTACCGTTGGCTTTGCGAAATCTGCCGCCGACGATGATCTTGCCGTCTGCCTGCTGCGCAAGTACATTGGCCAATCCATTTCCTGTCAGCACAAGATGCACGGACACACCTATGGCCCCCTG
>CAZUEI010000436.1:0-1996 GCA_964618985.1 uncultured Chloracidobacterium sp. | reverse complement strand
CGGCGTTTTATCTGATTGACAAGAAAGGCCAGATTCGCGCCGTGGAGGTTGGGGAAATGCACAGCGGCACGGCGCGGGCGAAGAAATTTGAAGCAAAAGTCGAGGCGCTGCTGGTTGAGTAAATAAAATCGTAGCCCCGGCCCCTTGCGGCCCGTTTTTGCAAAACGGAATCCTTATGAGCACTCCAACCACAAAACCCCATGGCCTTCGCGTCATCGCTATTTGCGTGTTTCGCCGCGATGAAAGTATTTTGGTTTTTGACGGCTATGATTCCGTCAAGGAAACGTACTATTATCGCCCCTTCGGCGGCGCCTTGGAACCAGGCGAAACCTTACACGCCGCCGCGACGCGTGAAATTGCTGAAGAACTGGGATTGCAAGCCGCTGATCTGAAACTCGTGGGCGTGCTCGAAAATATTTTCGTGCTGGATGGCCAGCCAAAGCACGAAATCGTTTTTGTTTACGACGGCCGTTTCGTCGATGAATTTGTTTATGGGCAGAATGAACTGCACGGCTGGGAAGCGAACGGCGAACCGCTGCGAGCAACGTGGCGAAGGCTTGATTCGTTCTGAGGGAGATGCAGAACTGGTAAAAGATTACAATACGGCCTTTCAGATATGGCATCAGGGTCAGCATCTGGCACGGCTCGTTCGGCAACCAACGTCTCTCGTGATATTCTCACATCCGAAGTAATGAGTTGTCCGCGGTAAGTAATCGGTCTGAGCAGGGGGTCGCCTTTGAGTACACTGAGTAGCTCTTGCAAGGCTTTCGGATATCTATTCTCCCGAAAGTCAATGGCCCTCAAATGCCGAAGAAGAAACGGAATATAAGGACAATCTTTTAAAAGAAGTGGAATGATCCGACCCGCGCGGTTACCAGGATCAACATATAAAGCAGTGTGCCTTTCTGCGCCAGTCCATCCGCTTTCACTTTGAAAATATTTAGGCGTCATGACAATGCCAATGAACCGGCAGTTTTACAAGCCTTGGTTGATCATTGCGGGAATGCTCTGCCCAGGACGTATTTCAGCATCGTCGATCCATGTCAGTAAATTCCGACCTTTGAATGTTTCAGCTTCTATGTCGGCAGCCAATTTATGTACAAAGTCTTTGTCGATAGAGCGATGTGAAAGGAAAATATCGCGATTTAACGACTGATTATCCTGATTGAGCGAGTTCCTTCCGTTTGGCATTGCAGCCCTTGTTGAAAGTTGATGACCTAATTGAAACAAAAATTTTTAAACATTTTCATCGGTTAAGGAGTTCACGCTGCAACGACCTCCCGTGGCAACACTTCATCGATGCTCAAAGCCATGGCGGCATACGCAATAGCAGCTTGAATATCCTCACGCCTTAATCTGGGATAATCAGAAAGAATTTCGTCAAATGAAACGTTTTGGGATAATTTTTTCAAAATGATCTCGACCGTGATCCGCGTGCCTTTGATGACGGACTTGCCCAGCATGACTTGGGGATTGGTTTCGACGCGGTTTAAAGTGAGCTTGCCATGTCTATCTCTTAATCATCCGGTCGCAAATAAATTTGCCCCGTTTTGCCTTGCAAGCCAACTGCTACATGCTCAAAAAAGCCCTGATGGCCCAGCAAATTTCGCGGAATCGTATCATCGCTAAACAAGACTTCGGTCGCGAAACGCCAGCCATCAGTGATCTCTAATTCGATTGGATGGGCGTAGCCAACCACGAGGCCGCCGAGCGATGAAAGCCGCTGTAGCCGACCGGCACGAACATCGATGCCCAATTCTTGCCAATCTGATAGTCGAACAGCGAATAAGTTGAGCCGGAATCGATCTGCGCAATAGTTTGCAATTTGAGCAAACCGCTATGCAGAGTAACGTGGATGGCCGGTCGCGGCTCACTAAGCATGGGTTTACCCGCAAGCTCATAAAACAGCGGGCGATAGGCAAAAAGATATTGATATTCGACCGTATACATGACGGGGTTAATCGAGGGGATAATTGCCTTGCCCTAAAAGCCATTC
>CAZUEI010000435.1:0-2002 GCA_964618985.1 uncultured Chloracidobacterium sp. | reverse complement strand
ACCAAATGGCGTTTGTTCGATTATGTGAACGGAAATTTTGTCGAATATTCCAATACCCGGGCTTTCGATTCGGGCCGCGCGCTCTTTTTAATTACCAGCACGAGCAAGCAAATTACCGCCGGTCCCGGTGCTTATGGGGGTGACGCGGTTGCAACATTGAACCTATCGGCCGGATGGAATATGATTGGAAATCCCTATAATCTTTCCGTCCCGGTTTCGGCTTTGTCATTGGGTAACACGGATCCGTTGAGCCTTGTCACTTATGAAGGAGCGTGGTCAAATCCAGTAAATGCAATCGCGCCGTTTAAAGGTTACGCGATCAAAGTGAACAGCGCCACCACGCTCACGATACGGCCGAGCTTTTCGGGCGCGGCAGCGCAGCCGCTGGCAAAAACCGCAGAATCTCCCTTGTGGACCATTCAAATCAAAGCGCAGTGCCAGGAAGCGCGGGATGAGAATAATTTCATCGGACTCGCTCCGATTGCCAAAACAACTTGGGATGCGCTTGATCTTTACGAACCACCGCCGATTGGCGAGTTTGTCGCGGTGGATTTCCCGCACGAAGATTGGGTCGAACGCCCAGATCGCTACACCACGGATTTTCGGCCCGAGGATTCTGCCGACGCCGGCCATGTATGGGAAATAGCCGTGCGCGCCAATATTTCTGATCGCGTCGATTTGACTTTCGAAGGTTTGCGGCATGTGCCGCCCGAGGCAAAAGTTTATCTTATTGACGAATCCGCCAAAATCGCGCAGAATGTGCGAACGAATCCGAGGTATGCGCTGTTACCGATAACCGCCGGAAAGGAGAAACGTTTGAAACTCGTGGCCGGTGCGGAGAATTTCGTGGACAAAACTGTGGCGGATTTGGCGCCGGTTCCAGGCAGTTTTGAGCTTTTGCAGAATTATCCCAACCCCTTTTGGAGCGAAGCGGCATCCCGCTTTGCAGGAAATCCCGAAACTGCGATTCGTTTCGGACTGCCGGAAAAAAGCCGGGTGACGCTGAAGATTTTTGACCTGGCCGGCCGTGAAGTGGCGACACTACTTGCGAACGAAGAGCTTCCGGCCGGATGGCACCAACGCTTGTGGGATGGTCGAGACAACAGCAGCCGGCAGGTCGGCAGCGGCGTTTATTTTTACCGGCTTGTTTCCGGAAATCTTGCGAAAACCATGAAATTCACGTTGCTGCGGTGAGAACTAAAGTATGGATAGCAAAAAGCGATCTCAGGAAATCTTATCTTTGAACACCGCCGTCCAATTTTGAGCAAGAGGCCTGTGACCACAGTGTTTAACTTCTTAAATTCGTGCTGAAAGGCAACAAAAAGCTTAGGCCTATTTTTTGCAAAATGTTCAACAAAAAACGCTTGACATTTGCAAAGTTATTTTGTAAGGTATACACCAGTTGAAGACAGCGGTTGAAATGCATCGTATGCGAGACAAAGGAAACGGCTCGTGCGATCATTTTCGTCCTTCGACATGGCTTATTACCCTCCTTTCCCTGTGCAAATTCCCAAACGTCTGTGGTGAGCTTCGTCTGCGGGTTGCCTCATTAGTTTTTCCGAAGCGGCAAGCGGCGTTCAGGAATTCGGAACATAAAACCAAGCAGCGGCGTTAGATGCGAAATTGCCTGTCTCGTGTGGGACAGACGGATTCGGCAATCGAAAAAGTGGGAACAGCTCATGAGCATAAGCGAGCGGAAAAATGTGGGTACTCCTGCGGCAGGCATAGCCGCAAACAGTCGACCGGTCGCCCCTTCGTCGGCCGAGGCCGGTGAAGATTGGCGGGGCCTAATTAGCGGACTGTCCGAAGCTGTTGACGACCTTTATTCCCAAAACTTATTTAGAAACGCCGAAGAGCGTTTGCAAGCGACAGAAAAGTTTTTGACTCAGCGCTTGAGCCAATTTCGTGACGTCGTCGTCCGCGAGGTCATTAACTCACTGCAAATGCGCATGGATTTGCCCCGCCAGGCCGAGAGCAAAGTGGAAGTGACAGTGCTTGAAAC
>CAZUEI010000434.1:0-2009 GCA_964618985.1 uncultured Chloracidobacterium sp. | reverse complement strand
ATTGCTTTTGGCGGCCGGTGGCGCGACCGCAGATCGAACCCAGTTCTACCTGTTGACACTTTCAATATTGAAGTCGACAGTTCGATGCCGCTAAAAAGTTCAAAATTAGGGAGAGGCACAGAATCCTGAGTACACACCAACGCCCGGAGGGTCGCTACCCGGCTATCAGCCGGGGACCACTATAAAAGTGCCGAAGAGGGGAGCCGTAGTCGACGGGGTATAGCCCAGACCTGTAGGTGCGGCGACTGTGGCAGCAGTGCCGGTCAATGATAGTGAGATCGTTGGGTTGGTCGAATTATAGATGCCGCTCGCAACATTAGGCCCGAAGTAATTGAATGCGTTCTTTATCACGTATGACTGCCCGTTGGTCAAGCCGCTCGTCGAGAGATTCACGCTGATCGACGTTGCTCCCGATGGTGCGTAAATGACAACGGTCGCACGACCGGCTGTGTAAGCGTTTGGACGGACGATAACGGTATCCGGCATAACAGAGGTCGTTGCCGTGCTCAACAGATCAAATCCTGTTGCTGTTTTCCATGCGGAGAAGTTTAGATTGTTGCCGCCTGTAACATCCCCGAATCTGGCCTGTGCAGAGGTTGTCCCGTAATAAGTATTATTGTTCCACACATAGGGCATCCTCTGTGATAGGACAGATAGGTCACCACTTCCTGCGGAATAGAACTTATTCCCCGTCATTGTCAGACTTGTAACAGAACTCGCCTCGAATCCGGCATTGGAACCTATCACATAGTTATTTGTAAAGATGCCGGCAATTATTCCTGCTCCATAACCAAAGTTTATCGAATAGCCCATTCCCGCAGGATGGTAGAAGTGTGAATCTGTGACGCTTGCCGTTGGAACGACCTGCTGGTCCGCACCGAAAAGCATGTTTCGATATGCAATGTTTGGATCGATCCCCCGCATAGGCGATCCGGCGTTGGCGAATACCGAGCCCTGCGTGTCTCCGCCGACATACGGGCCGGTCACGCCAAAGAACTGCCCGCCATGCCCGAAGTTGTTGACCGAGATCGTTTCGTAAACCCGTGAGTATCCGGCAGAGTTTTCAAGATACATCCCGTTACCGGCTCCTCGCTCGCCTTCTATAGGATTTGTCCAATGCCCGCCGTTGTTATATGTAATACAGCCATAAACTAGCGTATTGCTCGACGACGAGCCGGTAAAAATGCCGTCCAGATTGTCGTGAACGATCAGATTTATAAGGCTGTTGCCCGATCTGTTCGCTATCACGACGCCAGCTCCCCTGATCTTGGAATAGAACCCGCAGCATCCCTGATCGTCAAATCCGGGCGGTGTCAGGTCGCGTTGGGGAAAACTATTTGTTATTTCAAGATCGCGATAGGTCATATTATCGCCGTTGAGTGTCAGTTGATTGCCTACGTGCGTGATCACGGCTCCGCTTGAATGGGCGGCCGTAGTCGTGCCGTTCCACCCGCGCATGACCGTTCTCGTGTTTCCTGACACCGTGCTGGTTACCAATACATGTTCTGTATCGATCGATAAAACCGACCCATCAACAATGTTCGCCGAAGATGCAACCGTGAGTGTTGTCTGAGAACTATTGATCGCTCCATTCAACTGTGTTGTTAAGTACCCGTCTATCTTTGCCCACTCTCCCGGAGCACTTCGCACCACACCGCCTCCATCCAGGTTGGAGATGAACTTCCCCATATACGTTCCGCCCTTCAGGCAAAGCGTTTTCCCGTTTCTGATCAACGTTGTCTTATTGAGCGCTGTCTGCAGGTCCCACGGACTTGCATTTGAACCGCTCCCGCCGGCTGTGCCGCCCGGCGATGTATAGTAATCGCACGCGAAAGAGGGAGGTGTCGGTGTTGCCATCGGGGCAGACCCGTAAACGGTACCGAACTCGAGTCCATCATTGGCCGGGGCAATCGCTGTCACTTCTGTGCCAACGAGAGCTTCAAATAGGTTTAATTTTTTCGTGATGGTTGCGGTCAACCCTGCTATGGGAAGAAGCAGCGCCATTAACG
>CAZUEI010000433.1:0-2036 GCA_964618985.1 uncultured Chloracidobacterium sp. | reverse complement strand
TCACATCGCCCGCATACAGCGTCATCATGTTTGAGATATATCGTATCAGAAAATCGACAGAGAAGACCATCTGCGAGGTTCTGCCAAATTGTTTTACAACGCCGTTGACGCGCGTCTCGACACGAATATCGGAAACATCGAGTTCAGTCTCGATATGCGGCCCTATCGGGCAAAATGTATCAAATGATTTCGCTCGCGTAAATTGCCCGTCCATTCGCTGCAGATCGCGGGCCGTCACATCGTTCAAACACGTATATCCCAAAACGTATTCACGCCAGTCGTCAGCATCGGTTAGTCTTTTGCAAGTCTTCGAGATAATTACCGCAAGCTCGCCTTCATGCTCAACTTGCTGTGACTGCGGCGGAATGACGATAGCGTCGCCGTTACGAATAATCGTCGACGGCGCCTTGAGAAAAAGCAGCGGCTCTTTCGGCACTTCATTGCCCAATTCAGCCGCATGCTCGGCATAGTTACGGCCAACGCAGACTATCTTTGAGGGGGCAAAATCAGCTTCAATGTTTATCTTCATTGGTGCTAGAATACATTATCCATACGGCCGATTTGCAACTTAACAAGTTTCTCGGTCATCAGATTTTACATTCGAGAGGTTAAATAAGATGAAACCAGCACCAAAATTTGTTGTAGTTGCTGTCCTATTAGCCGGTTTTTATGCGTTTACGAACGTCCGGGTTTATGGTCAGAGTACATTTGAAGAGTGTCAGGCGATCTATAAAGTCGTTTTGGATAACCGAACCAGTACTGAGATAAGCAAATTGCAGATGGCGCTTTCATCCGCGAATGATTACTTGAAGAAATGCAGCGAACTCACGGATCAGGAAGCGGTCAAAACTTATGTCACTAATCAGGTCCCCAAAATTCAGGAAAGGATAAAGTCAGCAGAGATCAAGGCGGTCGAAGATCGATTTAATGCGGCTTTGAAGGCAAAGAATTATGATGATATGCTTTCGACCTCAAAAGAGCTTATTAAGATGGATCGTCCTTACTCGCTCGACCTTATGCTTGACATAGCTTCGATAGGTTTTGATAATGCTTCGGCAAAACCTCCGGTCAACAAATATAATGACGATGCCCTGAGTTACGCAAAACAAGCCATACAAAAAATGGGTGAAGGCAAGACGTCCGGAAATGCCGATAATTATGGTTTTTACATCCAATATAAAACCGCAAAATGTGCTGACGGCAAGATAAATGCAACAGGTTGGATGAATTACACCATCGGCTATATCACTTATGTCAGCATGAAACAAAAAAACGCTGCTTTGCCGTATCTCTATAAAGCAACCCAGGCCGGATGTGAATCCAAGGAATATTCGGAGGTGTATCGTTTGATTGGGGCGTGGTATTTGGAAGAATTTCTCAGGCTCGATGCGACCCGCATGGAAAAGATCAAAATGGCAGGCGATAAAGATACCGAAGAGACACTTGCACTTTTAGCTCTTGAGAGAGGTTACTCAGAGCGTGCGATGGATGCGTACGCGAGGGCATACAAGACCGCGAGTGAGAGTAAGACCGCGTCCCAATCTTACAAAGATGCTTTGTTAACGAAACTAAAGGAAATCTATGGCGTTCGATATGACGACGATATGTCAAAATTCGATCTGTACCTGAAACAAGCCGGAACAACAGCATTTCTTGATCCTCTGACACCTGTGACCCCAATAGTGGAAGCAGAGCCGCAGGCGGTTACGGCACCGTCTCAGAAATGATCTCAGACAGCTCGCTGACGTTGCCGTATTTATCCGTCGCTGTCAGATAATAATAATATGTTTTGCCAGACTCGACTTTTGTGTCCTGAAACGTGTTCGTTTTCAGAAGTTCGGGTGTTAGCAACGTCCATTTATCTTTCGGCAGATCTTTGTCCTCAGAGCGATAGATCTTGTATCCAACGACATCCTTTTCAATATTCACTGCCCAGAAGATCGAGATCGTAGTCGGTGCGGCTGCCACTGTGATCGCTGACGGCGGGCTCGGAGCGAATGTATCAACGGCCTTGAATTTAAGAACGTTCGATTCGG
>CAZUEI010000432.1:0-2046 GCA_964618985.1 uncultured Chloracidobacterium sp. | reverse complement strand
AATTCGAGCGAGTGAGATTCGACCCATGCAATGTCCTGCATGGTCACGTTCTCTTTGAGCACCATCGCCTCGAATTCGTTTTGCTTTTTGATAAGATTCAACCGCTCGACAACAAATTGACGGTCAAGATCCAATCCGCGCGAGTAATCATCTACGCGGTCGTTGACGTTTATTGATTTGAGCGGTTCGTTCGAGAGAACGATATTATATGTTGGCCGCGAATCGACCAGCAGCTTGCCGTTACGATCCAAAATCGCTCCGCGCGGAGCAGGTATAGGAATGAGACGGACTCGCTGGCTTTCGGCTCGCTCACTAAAATATTCACCTCTGACGATCTGCAAGTAATAAAGCCGCGCACCTAAAAGTGCCAGCAATATAAAGGCAACAGCTTGTATAGCGCTGACCCGCAAGCCCAAGTTTTGGATATGGTCGCCTATCTTCATCTATTTGTTAAGTCGTATCGGGTTTCGTCGTCGGGTCTGCCGCCGCGGCGTGAACATTTCGCGTTTCTTTGGCCGGGCCTTGTCAACTGCAAAGCTTTGAAGAAAAAGATATACAAGCGTTCCGGCGATCGTCGTCCCAATAAGCGAATATGCCGCAGTCACGAGCACATCACCCGACGGAGCCTGACCGAGCAGTTTGTGCAAGCCGTAATATACAAAAGAGTTCAACAAACACGCACCTGCTAGGACGGGGATCCTCAGGAGAAGGTTGTCCATATACACTCGCCTTGCGATCTCGGAAACTATATACGCAACAAGAGTTAACGAAAATCCGCCGGCACCGAGAAGTCCGCCGCTTAACAGATCAACTAAAATGCCAGAAAACGTACCGAACAGGATCGCTCTGATCGAATTTCTTTGCAGAGCGGCATATATGACAATTATCAATGGAAAATTAATGTAAGCGAGTGGCTCTGCAACATTTCGCAGCGTCCACTGCAAAAGAATTGCAAGAATAAGGCAAATTGTTAACTTCACGCCTTCCACTTATTTCTTCTTGACCGCATTCGGCAGTTTTTGTTCAAAGTCTGTTTTGGGCAATGGCTCGTATAGCAAAATACCGACTTCCTGCATAGAGCTAAGTCTTGCTGCTGGCCTTATCAATATTTGATGAGGTGTCGTTGCTGAGCCCTGAACGACGCTTACTATTTCGCCGACTTTCAACCCCGGCGGGAAAATACCATCTTGTCCAGTAGTAAAAACAGATTGACCGGCCTTTACGTCAATATTTCCCGGAACATATTTCATCTCAAGCAAGTCCTTTTTGCTTGTTCCGCTGACAACCCCAAGCGCATTCGATTCACCTATTTGACCGATCACGGCTCCGAGGCCCGATTTATCACGCGTGATCATATCAACCTGCGAGGTCAATGGGCTGACGGCTGTTACGCGTCCGACCAGGCCGCCGTCGGTCACTACCGGCATATTCAAAGCTACACCGTCCAGGCTGCCGCGATTCACTATTGACGAATCGAACCAAACCGAAGGGTCGCGTCCGATTATTTGGGCGGTCAAAACCTTATACTTGCTTTGTTCCTTCAATTGTAGGATCGACTTTAATCGGCTGTTTTCCGACGCCAGATCTTCCTTCTGTTTTACTTCAACTTCCAGCTCCTGGACACGCTGTTTGAGAATATCGTTTTCGCTTGCGGCAGACCGCAGGTTTGAGATCGAACTAAAATAGTTTGAGATAGAAGAACTGATAGTCGTAACCGGTGACTGGATAAAATCCGCAACTGTTTGAGCCCAAACGCGGAGGACTCGCTGTCCCGAATCGATCTCCCGCGCGTGAAGAGCCATCAAGACGAAATTCACCAAAAGAAGGGCGATCATCAGCCACGGTGTCAATCGCCAAACATCTTTTTGACTGCGTTCAACCATAAGTCGGGGAAGTCCGAGCAGTCTTGGAAGTCTGGGAAGTCTCGTCGACTGTCTAGACTTCCTAGACGTTCAAGACTGTCTAGACTTAACTTCCTGTCATTAGGGAATTGTCCCACTTAACGCGTTTGAGGAGTTCGAAATCCGACAACATTTTGCCGGTGCC
>CAZUEI010000431.1:0-2068 GCA_964618985.1 uncultured Chloracidobacterium sp. | reverse complement strand
GTCTCCGCCGTTGACGGAAATATCTGTCGCTGCACCGGTTATAAGTCTATAGAGCGTGCCGCCGAAAACGTTTGCAGACAGTTGGCGGATGGCAGTAGGCAGTTCGTTCCAAGTTATTTTGACGATATTAGCCCCCGATTAGCTTCGCTTCATATCGAAGCCAGCCAACGGCCAACGGCCAACGGCCAACTCTTTGTAGGCGGCGGCACTGACGTTTACGTTCAAAAACCCGAGGCTATGGCCGAGTCCGATTCGGCTCACCTTTTCTACGACGAATCATTTCGCGGCATCCGCGACACCGGTGAATATATCGAGATCGGCGCCTCGGCAACTGTAACCGACCTGCTCGTCTCGCCCGTGATGCAGTCGATTTTTCCCGACCTTTACAAACACTTAAAGCTCGTTTCATCAACGCCGATCCGAAATATGGCGACGCTCGCCGGAAATTTTGTCAACGCCTCGCCCATCGGCGACATGACGGTTTGGTTTCTAGCACTCGATGCCGAGATCGATCTATGCGCAAGCCCGCACGTTAGTAAGGGCGATACACGCACGTTGCCGCTGAAAGATCTCTATCTCGGCTACAAACAACTAGCAATACAGCCCGACGAGATCATCACCACTATCCGTTTCAAAAAACCGTCCGGCGATTTCCGCTTCAATTTTGAAAAAGTATCTAAACGCACATATCTCGATATCTCAACAGCCAATACCGCGATCTCGCTTCACCTGGAAGATACTGTGATTCGGGACGCTCATGTTTCCGTCGGAGGCGTCGCACCGATACCGCTTTATCTAAGAGAAACTTCGGCATTTTTACTCGGCAAGGAAATAACCGAGGAAACTATCACGACAGCAAATGACATTATGCAGTCCGAGATCTCGCCGATCTCAGACGTACGCGGCACTGCAGATTATAAGCGTCTGCTATTACACCAGCTTTTCCGGGCACATTTTCTGGAGATATTTGGTTGAAACGTATGAAAGAGGCCATCAAGATAGCTTTATTTGGTGCGATCGTATTGTTGGTGTTTGACACCGTCACATCGTTCTTATCACTTGTTACTACTATCTCGTACGGATGGTTTTCTATAGGCTCATCCGTGCTTTACGTGCTTTTTGGTTATCTCGTGGCTCGCAGGTCAAAGTGGTTTTTCGGCGGCATAGTTGGGGCTTTGTTAGGTCTTGTAGATTCCACGCTTGGGTTGGCAATATCTTGGAATATTGGACCGGGGAAACCGGATGTCGAAATGAACCTGGTCTTGATTGTGGTAACAGGCATCTTCGTTACGATTTTCGCTGCAGTGCATGGGCTAATTGGCGGTGCTGCCACATTACTCAAGACTACGAATGAATAACATCGACTCAACATCACATGTTCGCGGCGAGAGTGTTTATCTCGACGATATTCCTATTGTTTACGGGACGTTGTTTGCGTGTGTTTTTGATTCGCCGGTTGCTCATGGGAAGTTGAAGGCGATAGATACGACTGAGGCGGAAAAGTCGGAAGGTGTTTTCAGAGTTATCACCGCAAAAGACCTGATCGGCGAAAACCAGATCGGCGGCATTGTGCCGGATGAACCGCTGTTGGCCGATGACGAAGTGCATTTTCAGGGAATGCCGATCGCCATCGTCGTCGCGACTAGTGAAGAACTCGCCCGCAAAGCCGCTAAGAAAATTAACGTCAAGATCGATGAACTCGAACCAGTTACCGATCCACGCATTGCTGCTGCAAAAGGCGACTTGATCGTTCCGCCAAAGAAATTTGTGCTTGGTAACGCAAACTCTGCTTTTCAAAATTGTGAGCATATTTTTGAGGGCCGCACAGAGCAGAATGGCCAGGAACATCTATACATCGAGACGCAGGGAGCATACGCCGTGCCGATGGAGAATGGCGGCATTCGCGTCTATTCATCGACGCAAGGACCGACAGCGGTTCAGCGTGCGGTTTGCCGCGTGACAGGACTCGCGATGCATCAGGTCGAGGTCGATGTGCAGCGGCTCGGCGGCGGGTTTGGCGGAAAGGAAGATCAGGCTAATGCGTGGGCATCGATCTGCGCCGTTGCGA